>JADGDA010000271.1 GCA_015228695.1 Alphaproteobacteria bacterium | reverse complement strand
GAAGCCGTCCGGGGCGAAAAACCCCCGCGCCTCCATCCACTCCAGGGCCGCCCCGTGCAGGTGCGTCCCGTCGGGGGCCGCCGCCGCATAGGGCGTCTTGTGGCTGACGATGAAGACCTCCACGGCCCTGTCCCGGCAGGCGAGGAGAAAGGAGGCGGCTCCCTCGATCAGAACGGCCTCGGCCATGCGCGGGCCATAGGCCTCGGCCTGAAGGCGCATCCACTGGGCCTCCCCCCCGTCAAGCAGGCGCACGGCGTCGCGCACCTCCTTCTTCCGCCCCTGAAAATCCTGGGGAAGCAGTCCCCAGTCCCGCGCAATCCGCGTGAACAGAAGATCGTAGCCGGCCAGGGTATTGTCGAAATCGATCCCGACGCGCACGCGCGCCTCCCCATAGTCAGCGCAGGGTGGTCAGCGCAGGTTCAATTCCCGCATCCGGCGGATGTTGTAGTACATCGGATCGGTCATCGCGTCCGGCAGCTTTCCGGCAGCGAACGCCGCGACCAGATCGCGCACCGCGTCTTCGATGGTGTGCGACGGAACGAACCCCCACGCCCGTCTGATTTTTTCCGAGGAGACATGGTAGGAGCGCGGATCGTCGGTCGGGGCGATCTCCATCTCCACATGGGGGCCGACCACGCCGCGAACCAGTTCGGCCAGTTGCAGCACGGACCGGTTCTCGTATCCGGCATTGACGCAGACCCCGTCGACCTTCCCGTCCGGGAGGTCGAGGGCGGTCAGATAGACGCGGCACATGTCCTCGATATGGATGTTGGGGCGGAGCTGATCGCCGCCCATGACCCTGACCTTTCCGGTGTGAACGGCATGGTTGGTCAGAATGTTGACGATCACGTCCAGACGCTGGCGGGGAGAATAGCCGCAGACGGTGGCCGGACGGACGACGCAGGTGGCGAAGCCGGGACCGCGCTCCCCGGCCAGGATATCCTCGCACGCGGCCTTGAAGCGGGAGTAGTCGGTCAGGGGTTCGAGCGGCAGGTCCTCGGTCACTTCGATGCCTTCCTTGACGCCGTAGACCGAGGACGACGAGGCGTAGATGAAGCGCCGGACTCCCGCCTTCTTGGCCATTCCGACCAGCGGCGGGAAGCTGTCGAGATTGATGGACCTGCCGAGCGCCGGGTCCAGCTCGAACGACGGATCATTGGAGATGCAGGCCAGATGAACGACCGCGTCGCAGCCATCGAGGGCCGCCGCCACCGCCGAGGCATCGCGCACGTCGCCCTTGGTCTCCCGCAGGCCCGGACGTCCCCCTGAGCGCCCCCTGGCGGCGGCCAGGGACTCCTCCCCGTAGATGTAGAGATCGAGAACGCTGACCCGATGCCCCGCGTCCAGCAGCTTGGGAACCAGGACGGAGCCGACGTAGCCGGCCCCGCCGATGACGGCCACGGTCCATGTTCTTCCCGTCATGCCCGACGCCTCCAAGTCAACCCGGCCGACGCTACTTCAGGAGGGCCGTAAGGAACTTCAGGAGCGGGACTTTCTCCACGGAACTGCGGTGCCCCACGATCCCGACCTTCATTGCTCCGGCGGCATTTCCGATCAGGCCGATGTCGGCCATGGACGCCCCGGCCGCCGCCAGGGGAGCGGTCACGGAGAAAAAGGCATCGCCCGCCCCCACCGTGTCGACGATCGAGTTGGTCAGGGCCGGAACCTTGCACAGCTCCTCCCCCGGACTGTAGGCGAGGCACCCGGCCTTGCCCTGGGTGACCACGAAGCGCGAGCAGTCGATCACCGTCGGCAACCGGTCCTGGACGATCGACGCGGGTTCGAGGTACTTGTCGTGGACGGCGAGCCGCGCTTCCTGGGAGTCGATACAGACGAAGTCGGCCTTGGAATATTTGGTGATCAGGTTGAACCCGTGATTGGCGCTGTTGCTCTGGCAATTGACCGCCAGGAACGGAGCCTTCTCGGTCAGGGTGGAGACGATGCCCGGCGTCAGAAAGCCGTGTCCGAAGTCCGTCACCACCACGAGGTCGAAATCGGCCATGCGCTCGCCCAGGTAACGGCGGCACTTCTCCTCCAGCTTCCCCCGCACGGGGGTGTCGTCCATGAAATAGACCTCGAACATCTTCCGCAGGGAGGTCGGGTCGATGAAGCGGCATTTGCGCGTCGTCGGCGTATTGGGGCGGCGGAGCGCGTTCAGGACGACGTTGGGTTTGATGGCGTCGCGGATCAGGGACTCGTGGCTGTCCCGGTCGCCGAGGATCGTCAGCACCTCGACCTGCCGGCAGAAGCCCGCGACGTGATTCGCCGCGGCGAAGACGCCTCCCGCGAACAGCTCGCGCCCCTGGAACAGGGTCGCGATCATGTTCTCCTTCGGAGATTTGCCCATCGGCAACACGTACTGATACTCGTCGATAATGGCGTCGCCGACGAACAGCACCCTGTAATCCTTGATCCGCTCCAGAAGCTCGGTCAGACGCTGGAGCGCCCCCTGATCCCGGAGAACGTCGAGATACTGCTGGAGCGAGGGTTCATAGACGTTGAGATAACGGTTGATCAGAGCCGAGGAGGAGAACGTGATGTCGTCGGTGAAGATCAGACTGCCGCCGTGGCTTTCGACCGTCTCCCGCTCGGCGGCGATCTTTCCCGTGATGTCGTCCTTGGAATTCCGGTAATCCGATCCCTTGACGTAGACGTCGGGACGGACGACGCGCAGCACGGCCTCGGCGCTGGGATCGTGGTTGATGCCGACCCAGTCCACGTACTCCAGGGATGCCAGAAACTCGGCCCGCAGGTAATCGGGAAAGACCGGCCGGCCGGGACCCTTGTTGACGAAAGCGTCGGCGGTGACCGTGACGATCAACACCGAGCCCTGCTCCCTCGCCACTTCCAGGTGACGGACGTGGCCCATGTGCAGGAGGTCGAACACCCCATGGGCGAGGACCACCCGTCCCCCGGCCTTCCGCGCCTCGGCGGCGATCTCTCCCAGTTGTTCGAGGGTCTTGATCTTCCCACGGGCCGGACGGGTGTCGGTTTTGCTGGGGGACATGGGGGCGGTGCGCCTCTACAGGTTTGGATACACCCCGGATTCACTCCGGAATCCCATCGGTTTTAACATGACCCCAGTCCCCGGGGCGACGAAAATTTGGCCGGAAAGCGGGGATCGTCACCGGACGGAAGCTGAATCGGGCGGCCCTCGGCGTAATTTCCATCGCCACCCTTGCCCGACCGTGGCAGGATGAAGCGGTGGCCTTTGGGAATTCGGGGAGGGTCTGTCGCGCCTCCCCCATGATTTGGGTGCGTAAAAACATGACCATGGCGTCCGCGGAAGACTTGGCGACCGTGCTCAAAAGCACGAATGGCCGGCTGATCGTCAACGTATCGCCGGACGCGATCGGCCACACGATCGGCGAGATCGACAATTTCATGAGGATGAAGCTGACCGGGGAATACGACGCCGAGAGGCCCTCCTTTTTCTTCTGCGAGGATT
>JADGDA010000270.1 GCA_015228695.1 Alphaproteobacteria bacterium | reverse complement strand
GCGCGGCGCCCTGGGGTTTCGCGACATCGAAAGGCTTGGGGACATGGGCGAGGAAGTTTCCGGCGAATAATCCGCTTTTTTTTCGGGGGGGTGTGATGCCTGTCACAGATGGGGGGCGGCGTTGGGGGCAGGATGCACCCGTCAACGCAACGGGGTGGCCCCCTCGTCCATGGTGGGCAGCAGGAGCCGAGCGTTCGTTGGCAGTTGTTGGTATCCTCTTTTCCCTCAAGAACCAACTGGGGCCAAGCGCAAGCTTGGCCCCCTTTTTTTCCGGGGAGAGGGACGTTCCGGAAGCCGCATAAGGGAACCTGAAACGGGGGAGGCGAGGATGCGATTGTGGATTTTCCTGGCGGCGGTCAATGGGGTATTGGCCTTGGCCGCCGGGGCCTACGCGGCCCATGGGGTGAGCGAGCCCCAGAACGTGATGCTGCTGGAGCAGGCCTCGCGCTATCAGATGGTTCACGCGCTGGCGCTGTTTGGCGTGGCGTGGCTGGCGGATCGCTGGCCCGGTTCGCCGCCGGTCCGTCTGGCGGGGATGCTGTTCCTCGCCGGGATCGTCCTGTTTTGCGGGACCCTATCGCTTCACGCGATCACCGGCCTTTACCTCAGGGCGCTCCCGCCGGTTGGGGGAATCGCATTCATGGGCGGGTGGGTTGCCCTGGCGTGGGCGGCGCTCCGCGAAAGATCGTGAAAACGGTGGAAAGATGGAAAATCCGGATCGCGAGGTTTGACTTGTGCCCGCGATTTTCCCATCATGCGCGTGGCTCCGGCCCGGGCGTGGATTCCTGGTCCCTATCGCAGTTAGGAAACGCACATGTCGAAGACGATTTTGATCGTTGAGGACAACGAGTTGAACATGAAGCTGTTCAACGATCTGCTGATGGCCCACGGCTACAGGACCCTCCAGACCAAGGACGGCCGGGAGGCGTTGAAGATGGCGCGCGAGCACAGACCGGACCTGATCCTCATGGACATCCAGTTGCCGGAGATTTCCGGCCTTGAGGTCACCAAGATGCTCAAGGAGGATGCCGACATGAAGGACATCCCGGTGATCGCCGTGACCGCGTTTGCGATGAAGGGGGACGAGGAGAAAATCCGCGAGGGTGGCTGCGAGGGATATATCGCGAAGCCGATTTCGGTGGCCAACTTCCTACAGACGGTTGCCAAGTTCCTTTAGGGGGCGCGCTTCTCCGGGATCGAGACTCACCCCGGCCCGAGTCCGGGCGTCGGCGGCCCGGGCGTCGGGGCATACATGGCGGAAAGGGGCCTTGCGGCCCCTATTTCATTTTGATTTCCTTGAAAATCACATGTTTCCGGACCACCGGGTCATACTTGCGGAATTCCATCTTGTTGGTGGTTTTCCGGGGATTTTTCTTGGTGACGTAGAAGAACCCCGTTCCTTCGGTGCTCTCCAGCTTGATCAGTACAGTCGCGGGCTTGGCCATGTCAGGTTCCCGAGCAATCCATTGACGCAGAGCGGGGCACAATAGCGGACTTCATCGAAGTGTCAAGGAGATACGCGGGGCGTTCCTTGACAATGCCTCTGCGGAAGAGTCATCATGATCGGGTCTTCGGAGCGATGAAGGCGGCCTTCCCGCCGCTCTGCATGCGTTGGGTTGCGGGCAGACTCTGAGCGGATGGAGGAAGAAATGTCGGTCGGCCAACTCTACGAGTACGTTCACGGGCGTCTGGGGCATCTTCATCTGATCGGCCGCGACGACCTGGATGACGACTCCTTCTACCTGGAGAAATTCCCCCGGATCGGCGCTCTCACCGACGACGAAATCGAGCGTTTCGCCGCCAAGTACCTGAGCCGCGTCGAATACGAGGAGACCGATTATCATCGGGTGATCCGGGCGATGAAGCGCCTGCGCGCCTTGCACAAGGGGTGCGACGCGTAGAACCGGGGTTTATCGGGTGCCGCCCGTGATCAAAGGTCGCCATCGGGCGGTCGTGCTGGCTGTCCTCGCCGCAGTGGCGGTGGGTGGGTGCGGAGCTTCGCGCCCGCCCGTCGGGGAGGTCGGGAACGTCGTCGGGTTCGCCGGGGCGGTGGCCGCCGACGAGCCACGGGCGGTTCTCGTGGCCCGGGATGTCCTGTCCTCGGGGGGGACGGCGGCCGATGCGGCCGTGGCCCTGGCGTTCACCATGGCGGTGACCAACCCTTCCTCGGCGGGGCTGGGGGGCGGCGGCGTCTGCCTCGTGCACGATCATAAGGGAAAGAAGACCGAGGCCCTGGAGTTCTTCGCCGGCTCCGACGCGCTCGGGCCGAAGACCACGCGGGCGACCGCCGTGCCGGCCATGCCGAGGGGGATGTACGCCCTCCACTCCAGATACGGCCGCCTGCGTTGGGAGTCGTTGCTCGTTCCCGCCGAAAATCTGGCCCGGCAGGGGGAGACGGTGTCGCGCTCCCTGGCGACCGATCTGTCCATGGTCGCCGGACCCCTGCTCGAAGACCCGGAGGCCCGCAAGGTCCTGGGCCACTCCGACGGCTCGGCGCTCAAGGAGGGCGAACGGATCGTCCAACTCGATCTGGCCGCGATGATCGGACGGGTTCGGTCCCAGGGGCCCGGCAGCCTGTATGTCGGCTCCGATGCCCGTATCCTGGTGGAAGCGGTCGCGGCGGCGGGTGGGTCCCTGACCCTCGACGGTCTGAGGAAGACCACGCCGCGCTGGACCGAGACGCTTCAGGTCCGGGTCGATAACACGACGGCCCACTTCGCCCCCCCCCCCGCTGCGGGCGGGATGGCCGGGCAGGCGTGGGCGATGCTGAACGAGGACGAGGCCTATCGGAAGGCTGACGCCGACGTCCGGGACAATCTGCTCGTGGAGACGGCGGTGCGCGCCGTCGCCGATCGCGGCCGGTGGATGCAGCCGGGCGGCGCGAGTTCCGTTGCTCCCGCCGAACTGGTGGGCAAGGAACGGATTGCTTCGCTGCGGGCCGGGATGGACCCCCGCCGCCACGTTCCCGTTCCCGCCCAGGGAGCCGCCTTCACGGAAAATCCTGCGGCGGCCGGTTTCGTCGTCGCGGATGCGGAGGGGTCGGCGGTGGCTTGCACCCTGACCATGAACAACCAGTTCGGGGCGGGCCGCATCGCTCCGGGCACGGGTATCCTGCTGGCGGCGGCGGCCCATCCGGCGGGGCGCGGTCCCTATGCCCTGGCCCCGATGCTGCTGGTGAAGCATAACGTCAACGAAGTTCTGTTCGCGGCCACCGCCTCGGGGGGGGGGGCGGCCGTTCCGGCTCTGATGGGCGTCGCGGCGCAGACGGTTCTGGGCGGGGGCGCGCTCGCCGACGCCGTCGCCGCGCCCCGCGCCTACGCCCATTTGTGGACGGACGCCGTCTACGTCGAGCAGACCAACGACAAGACGCTGGCGGAGCGGCTTGAGAAGATGGGGCATCGGCTGGGGGCCGTGAACGCCCTGGGCCGCGTGAACGCGATCAGTTGTCCAGAGGGGCTGCCCCCCAAGCCGGACCTGTG
>JADGDA010000026.1 GCA_015228695.1 Alphaproteobacteria bacterium | reverse complement strand
GTACGGAGGCGGCAAGAACCAGAAGCTTGCAGAACACCGCAAACTGGTCGACGACGAACATCCCGTTGAAGGTGAGAATCCGTCCCCCACTCAATTTCAGCTCCAGGAACCCCGCCGTCACCAGGGCGATCATGGCCAGCCCCCCCGCGAGGTCGGTGGACTCCTTGCCCCGGTACACCCCGATCATCATCAACGCCATGGCCGCGACGGCAAGGAAGATTTCGGGAAGGGCGGGCACGAGATTCGGCAACTCAGACATCTTCCATCATCCCCTATTGCGCGGCCAGAGCGACGGCATGAACGGCGGCGCGCGCGACCTCGTGCTTTTCGATCAGGGCGGAAACCGATGTGTGGAACACGTTAAGGAACGGCGCGGGATAAATGCCCATCCACAGCACCATGGCGATCAGAGGCGTGAACACGGCGATTTCACGGCCGCTGAGGTCGAGAATGGACTTGAGTTCGGGCTTTTCGAGCTTGCCGAAGATCACCCGCCGGTACAGGTACAGCATGTAGGCCGCCCCCAGGATCACACCGCTGGCCGCGAACAGGGCGACCCAGCTATTGACCTGGAACACCCCCAGCAGCACCAGAAATTCGCCGATGAACCCGCTGGTCCCCGGAAGGCCGACGGACCCCAGGGTGAAGACCATGAACACCAGCGCGTAAACCGGCATCCGGTTGACCAGTCCCCCATACGCCCCGATCTCGCGGGTGTGCATCCGGTCGTAGACGACGCCGACGCACAGGAACAGGGCGCCGGAAACCACGCCGTGGCTGAGCATCTGGAACAAGGCGCCTTCGACGCTCTGCTGGGTCAGGGCGAAGATGCCGATGGTGACGAACCCCATGTGCGCCACGGAGGAATAGGCGATCAGCTTCTTCATGTCCTCCTGGGCCAGGGCCACCAGGGAGGTGTAGATCACCGCGACCACGGACAGGGTATAAACGAACGGCGTGAAATAGACCGTCGCCTCCGGAAACATGGGAACCGAGAAACGGATGAACCCATAGGCTCCCATCTTCAGCAGCACGCCGGCCAGGATGACCGAGCCTGCGGTCGGCGCCTCCACATGGGCGTCCGGCAACCACGTGTGCACCGGCCACATGGGGACCTTGACCGCGAACGAGGCGAAGAACGCCAGCCACAGCCACATCTGCATCGCCGGATCGAACCGGAACGCCATCAGGGTCGGAATGTCCGTGGTGCCGCCGGCGGCGAAGTACATCGCCATCATCGCCAGCAGCATCAGCACCGACCCCAGCAGGGTGTAGAGAAAGAACTTGAAGGCGGCATAAACGCGACGCGGCCCCCCCCACACCCCGATGATGATGAACATCGGGATCAGAACCCCTTCGAAGAACATGTAGAACGCGACCAGATCGAGGGCGCAGAACATGCCCACCATCATGGTTTCCAGCACCAGGAAGGAGACCATGTACTCCTTCACCCGCACCTTGATCGACTGCCAGCTCGCCAGGATGCACAGCGGCGTGAGAAAGGTGGACAAAAGAACGAACAGCAGCGAGATGCCGTCCACGCCCATGTGATAGCTCACCCCCAGACCGGGCAGCCAGAGAGTCTTTTCCACGAATTGGAACGAGGCGGTGCCGGGATCGAAGTTGACCCATAGCGACAACGACAAGGCGAACGTCGCGCACGTCGTCAAAAAGGCGACGTTACGCGCGTTACGCGCCACCACGTCCTCATCGCCGCGAATCGTCAGGATGAACGCCGCGCCGACAAGCGGGAGAAACGTCACCAGGGAAAGAAGGGGCCAGTCCGTCATCGTCTCGCCTCACCGGAGGTGAAAGATCATGTACCAAGTCACGAACACGGCAACGCCGACGATCATGGCAAAGGCGTAATGGGTGACAAAGCCGGTCTGTATCCGGCCCATGCGCCGCGCGACGCCACGCGCGGCCGCAGCCACGCCGTCGGGACCGCAGCCGTCGATGACGGCTCCGTCGCCGCCCTTCCACAGACCTCGGCCAAGGGCGAAAGACGGCCGCACGAACAGAGCGTCGTACAACTCGTCGAAGTACCACTTGTTGAGCAGGAAGCGGTGCAGGCCGCTGAACGCGCCGGCCAGAACCCTCGGAATGCCCGGAGCCGAAAGATACATCAGATAGGCCAGACCGATTCCGACCACGCCCACCACCAACGGAGCCAGCTTCACCCACAACGGCGAGTGATGGGCCGCCTCCAGGGCTCCATGAGACTTGAGGGTGACGATCGCGTCACGCCAGAACGCCTCCATCCCGTGGCCGACGAAGACCTCGTACCCGATGAAGCCGGAGAAGACCGCGCCGACGGACAGCAGAATGAGCGGAACGGTCATCACCGCAGGGGATTCGTGGACGTGGGCCATCACCTTCTCGTCGGCCCTGGGCTGGCCGTGGAAGGTCATGAAGAGGAGGCGCCAGGAGTAGAAGGCGGTCATGAACGCGGCGGCGATGCCCATGGCGAACCCGAACCGGCCGACGTCCGAATGGGCTCCGAATGCCGCTTCCAGGATGATGTCCTTGGAATAATACCCGGCGAAGAACGGGATTCCGGCCAGGGCCAGACTGCCGATGGTCATCATGGCGTAGGTCAGCTTGATCCGGCTGGCCAGACCGCCCATGCGCCGCATGTCCTGCTCGCCGGACATGGCGTGGATCACCGACCCCGCGCCGAGGAACAGCAGCGACTTGAAGAAGGCGTGAGTCATCAGGTGGAAGATCGCCGCCTGATAGGCGGAAACGCCGAGGGCGAAGAACATGTAGCCGAGCTGGGAGCAGGTCGAATAGGCGATCACCCGCTTGATGTCGTTCTGCACGCAGCCGATGGTCGCCGCGAAAAAGGCCGTGCTGGCCCCGACCACCGTCACCACCGCCAGGGCCGTCTCCGACAGCTCGAACAGGGGGGACATGCGGGCGACCATGAACACGCCCGCCGTCACCATGGTCGCGGCGTGGATCAGAGCGGACACCGGGGTCGGCCCTTCCATGGCGTCCGGCAGCCACGTATGCAGCCCAAGCTGGGCCGACTTGCCCATCGCGCCCACGAACAGCAGGAGGCACAGGATGGTCATGGCATGGAAATCGTGGCCGAAGAACCTCGCCGTATCGTTGGCATGGGCCGGCGCCGCCGCAAAGACGGTGTCGAAATTCACCGAGCCGAAAACGTAGAAAACACCGAAAATCCCCAGGGCGAAGCCGAAGTCGCCCACCCGGTTGACCAGAAACGCCTTGATCGCCGCCGCATTGGCCGAAGGACGCTCATTCCAGAAACCGATCAGCAGATAGGAGGACAGCCCGACGCCCTCCCACCCGAAGAACATCTGCACCAGATTGCCCGAGGTCACCAGCATCAGCATGAAGAAGGTGAACAGGGACAGATAACTCATGAAGCGGGGAACCGCCGGGTCGTGATGCATGTAGCCGATGGCGTAGACATGCACCATGAACGACACCGAGGTGACCACCATCACCATTACCGCGGTCAGGGTGTCGTAGCGCAGCGACCACGCGAGGTCGAGGGAGCCGGAGTGAATCCACTCCGCCAGATGGATCGTGACCGTCCGCCCGCCGAACCCGATGCTGGAAAGGATGAGCCCCCCCATCACCGCCGCCACGCCGACGGCGAGGCAGGTGACGAACTGCGATCCCCTGTCGCCCAGCGCCCGGCCGAACAGGCCCGCGATAATCGCGCCGAGAAGGGGGAGAAAGACTGCCGCAACGTACATGACCGGCCTACCCCTTCATTTGATTGATGTCCTCGACCGCGATGGTGCCGCGGACGCGGAAGAACACCACCACGATGGCGAGGCCGATCGCAGCCTCCGCCGCCGCGACGGTGAGGATGAGCATGGAGAACACCTGCCCCGCGAGGTCGCCCAGGAAACTGGAGAACGAAATCATGTTCAGATTGACGGCGAGCAGCATCAGCTCCACCGACATCAGAACGATAATCACGTTCTTGCGGTTCAGGAAGATTCCCACCACCCCCAGGGTGAACAGAACCGCCCCGACGGTCAGGTAATGACCGATCGTGATATCCAGCATCAGATCCCCCCCCCGCTCGGAACTTTCTTGATCTCCAGGGTGTCCTTCTTGTGACGGGCAAGCTGGGCGGCGATGTTCTGGCGGCGCGCATCGGGGCGGCGGCGGAGCGTCAGCATGATGCTCCCCACCATGGCGACCAGCAGCACCACTCCCGCCGTCTGGAACGGATACAGATAGTCGGTGTACATCACCCGCCCCAGGGCCTCGGTATTGCTGATTTCGGAAAGGACGGGCACGGCGCGCAGTTCCTCGACGTCGGAGGCGAACACCCAGCCGCCCCCCGCCATGGCCAGTTCCACCAGCAGGATCAGCCCGACCACCGCTCCGGTCGGCAGATACTGGAGGAACCCTTCCCTCAGGCGCAGGGTGTTGATATCGAGCATCATCACCACGAACAGGAACAGCACCGCCACTGCGCCGACATAGACGATCACCAGCATCATGGCCAGAAACTCGGCCCCGAGCAGCAGGAACAGGCCGGCGGCGTTGAAGAACACCAGAATGAGGTAGAGGACCGAATGCACCGGATTGCGCGCGGAAATCACCATCACCGCACCCGCGACGGCGACGGCGGCGAACACATAGAACATCAGAGCCTGGACGATCACGCGCTCCTCCTGCCGATAGTTCCGGACCTTGCGCTCACCATGATTCTCCTAGCGGTACGGGGCATCGGCCTCGATCCTTGCCGCCAATTCGGGCTCCCAGCGATCCCCGTTTCCAAGCAGCCTGTCCTTGTCGTAGTACAGCTCCTCGCGGGTCTCGGTCGAAAACTCGAAATTCGGTCCCTCGACGATGGCATCGACCGGGCACGCCTCCTGGCACAGGCCGCAGTAGATACACTTCGTCATGTCGATGTCGTAGCGCGTGGTCCGGCGCGAGCCGTCGGCGCGCGGGGCGACGTCGATGGTGATGGCCAGCGCCGGGCACGTCGCCTCGCACAGCTTGCAGGCGATGCAGCGCTCCTCGCCGTTCGGATACCGCCGGAGAGCGTGTTCGCCCCGGAAGCGCGGGCTGAGCGGTCCCTTCTCGAAGGGATAGTTCAGCGTCACCTTCGGCTTGAACATGTAGCGCAACGTCAACGCCATGCCCTGCAACAGTTCCGTCAGCAGGAAGGCGCGCGCGGTGCGGTCAATGAATCCCATCCAACCAGTCCTCCGATTAGCCCTGCGGCAGACGGCCAAGGGCCAGCAGCACGCCTGCCGTCAACACCACCCAGAACAGCGAGAACGGAAGAAACACCTTCCAGCCCAGCCGCATGAGCTGGTCGTAGCGATAACGCGGGAACGTCGCCCGGACCCACAGGAACCCGAACAACAGGAACGCGATCTTCAGGAAGAACCAGACGATTCCCGGCAGCCAGTTGAAGGGCGCCACGTCGAACGGCGGCAGCCATCCCCCCAGGAACAGGATCGCCCCCATCGCCGCCATCAGGATCATGTTGGCGTATTCGCCGAGGAAAAACTGGGCGAAGGTCATCGCCGAGTACTCGACGTTGTACCCCGCCACCAGTTCGGACTCGGCCTCCGGCAGGTCGAACGGGCAGCGGTTGGTCTCCGCCAGCCCCGAGATGTAGAAGATCACGAACATGGGCAGGTGGGGGATCACGAACCACACGCTCCTCTGGGCCTCGACGATCTTCGAGAGATTGAGCGAACCCGCGGTCAGGAGCACGGCCACCAGCACGAACCCGATGGAAACCTCGTAGGATACCATCTGTCCCGCCGAGCGCAGGCCGCCGAGGAAGGCGTACTTGGAGTTCGACGCCCACCCGGCCATGATGATCCCATAGACGCCGAGGGAGGAAATCGCGAACAGATACAGGATTCCAACGTTGATGTCGGCCAGCACCCACCCCTCGCTGAAGGGGATCACCGCCCAGGCCACCAGCGCCAGAAAGAAGGTCAGCACCGGAGCGAGCACGAACACCACCCGGTTGGCGCCCGTCGGAATCACGGTTTCCTTCAGGAACAGCTTGACCCCGTCCGCCATGGGTTGCAGCAGCCCGAACGGGCCGACCACGTTCGGCCCCTTGCGCATCTGCATGGCCCCGATCACCTTGCGCTCGGCATAGGTGAGATAGGCCACGGCGATCAGCAGCGGTCCCACGATCAGCACGATCTTGGCGATGATGACGATCAGCGGCCAGAGGTAGCCGTCCCAGAGTTCAGCCATGGGTTCCCGTCCCTTGTGCCTGTCTGCCCATGACGAAGACCGACGTGCACTCCGCCATGGTGGCGGAGGCGCGAGAAATCGGATCGGTCATGTAGAAATTCCCGATCGGGGAAACGAACGGAGCCGGGTCCATCTCCCCCGTTTCGCCGAAACCGCCCCAGGGGGCCGCCTTGGGCGCGCCTCCCCGCCCGGCGAACACGCCGTTCGCCGCCACCAGCCGGGCGCGCATCTGGGCGTCGTCGTCGTACGGAAGCGGCTTTCCCAGGACCCCGGACAACGCCCGGATCACCGTCCAGTCCTCGCGGGCCTCGCCCGGGGGGAAGACGGCGGTGCGCGTCGACTGAACCCGCCCTTCCATGTTGACGTAGGTGGCGTTCTTCTCCGTATAGGCGGCGCCGGGAAGCACCACGTCGGCCCGGTTGGCGCCCGCGTCGCCGTGACTGCCCTGATAGACGACGAACGCCTTGCCGAGGCGGGCCATGTCGATCTCGTCGGCACCCAGCAGGTAGACGAACCCGATCTTGCCCGAGGAGGCTCCCTCCAGGATGGCCCCGGTATCCAGACCGCCGGAACCGGGAACGAACCCGACGTCCAGCCCGCCGACCCGGGCGGCGGCCGTGTGCAGCACGTTGAAGCCGTTCCAGCCATCCCTCACCAGCAGGGCGGCGGTGGCCAGCCTGCGCGCGGCTCCGAGCACCACGGCCCCGTCGGGCCGGGCCAGGGCCCCCATGCCGAGGATCATCATCGGCCGCTCCGCCGCCTTCATCGTGGCGACGAAGGGATGGGTGCCGTCCGCAAGTTTGCTCAGAGTCTCAGGACCGTCCCCTAAGTGCTCGTAACGATATGTTAAATTGATCCTTGGGCCGACCACGGCAATTTTCAGCTTGCCGGTCAGATAACGCTTGCGGATGCGGGCGTTCAGCACCGCTGCCTCCCAGCGCGGATTGGAACCGACGATCAGGAGAACGTCGGCCTCGTCGATCCCGGCAATGGTGCTGTTGAACAGATAGGAGGCCCGCTGCGCCGGATCGAGCCCGGCCCCGTCCTGGCGGCAATCCAGATTGTGGGAGCCCAGCGCCGTCATCAGGTCCTTGAGCGCCAGCATGGACTCGCAGTCGGCCATGTCGCCCGCCAGAGCGGCGATCTTTTCCGCGGGCATGCCCTTGAGCTTGTCGGCAATGGCCGAGAAGGCCTCGTTCCAGGTGGCCGGGGCCAGCTTGCCGCCACGGCGCACCAGGGGAGTGTCGAGGCGCTGCGCCATCAGGCCGTCAACGGCGTGGCGGGACTTGTCGGAAATCCACTCCTCGTTGACGTCCTCGTTGATGCGCGGCAGCACCCGCATCACCCGGCGCCCACGCACGTCCACCCGGATGTTGCACCCGATGGCGTCGAACACATCGACGGATTCCGTCTTGCGCAACTCCCAGGGACGCGAGGAGAAGGCATAGGGCTTGCTGGTCAGGGCGCCCACCGGGCACAGATCCACCAGATTCCCCGACAATTCGGACCCGACCGCCTTGCCGACATAGGTGGTGATTTCCATGTGCTCGCCACGTCCGACGGCCCCCAGGTCGGGAACTCCGGCGACCTCGGCGGAGAACCGCACGCAACGGGTGCATTGGATGCAGCGGGTCATGCAGGTCTTGACCAGCGGCCCCAGGTCCTTGTCCAGAACCGCCCGCTTTTCCTCGTGATAACGGCCCCGATCGAGGCCATAGAGCATCGCCTGATCCTGAAGGTCGCATTCCCCGCCCTGGTCGCAGATGGGGCAGTCCAGGGGATGATTGATGAGCAGGAACTCCATCACCCCCTTGCGGCCCTTGCGCACCATCGGGCTGTCGGTCTTGACCACCATGCCCTCGGCCACGGGAAGGGCGCAGGAGGCGGACGGCTTCGGCGGACCGGGGGACACCTCCACCAGACACATGCGGCAATTGCCGGCGATCGAAAGACGGTCGTGGTAGCAGAACCGGGGAATCTCGATCCCCAGCCGCTCCGCCGCCTGGAGAACGGTGAGACCGGGCTCGACCTCGATTTCGATGCCATCGATGGTGAGTTTCGGCATGGGTCCTCCTTACGCCGCCCGGGTGGTCTGCGCCCGGCGCGCCTTGATGCGCTCTTCGAGCAGGGGACGGAAGTGCCGGATCAGGCCCTGCACGGGCCACGCCGCCGCGTCGCCCAGGGCGCAGATGGTGTGGCCTTCGATCTGACGGCTCACCTGTTCCAGAAGGTCGATATCCGCGCTCTCGGCGTCACCGACGGCCAGACGTTCCATGATCCGCCACATCCAACCGGTGCCCTCGCGGCACGGCGTGCATTGGCCGCAGCTTTCGTGCTTGTAGAACCGCGACAGGCGGGCGATGGCGCGCACGATGTCGGTGGACTTGTCCATCACGATCACCGCCGCCGTGCCCAGCCCCGACTGCACCTCGCGCAGGGAGTCGAAGTCCATCAGCACGTCGTCGCACACGTCCTTGGGCAGCACGGGCACCGACGAGCCTCCGGGAATGACCCCGAGAAGATTGTCCCAGCCGCCGCGCACCCCGCCGGCGTGCTTTTCGATCAACTCCTTGAGGGGAATCCCCATCTCCTCTTCCACGTTGCACGGATTGTTTACGTGGCCGGAGATGCAGAACACCTTGGTGCCGTTGTTCTTGGGCCGCCCCAGCGCGGCAAACCACGCGCCGCCCCGGCGCAGGATGGTCGGAGTCACGGCGATGGACTCGACGTTGTTGACGGTCGTCGGACTGCCGTAAAGGCCCATGCCGGCCGGGAACGGCGGCTTGAGGCGCGGCTGGCCCTTCTTGCCCTCGATGCTGTTGATGAGGGCGGTTTCCTCGCCGCAGATGTAGGCTCCGGCCCCGCGATGCAGGTACAGATCGAAGTCCCACCCGGAGCCGCAGGCGTTCTTGCCGATCAGTCCCGCCGCATAGGCCTCGTCGATGGCCGACTGCAACGCCTCGGCCTCGCGGTAGAACTCCCCGCGGATGTAGATGTAGGAGGCGTGGGCCCCCATGGCGAAGCTCGCCAGCAGCGCGCCCTCGACCAGCTTGTGGGGATCGTTGCGCATCAGGTCCCGGTCCTTGCAGGTCCCGGGCTCGCCCTCGTCGGCGTTGATCACCAGATAGTGGGGCTTGCCCGCCTGGGGCTCCTTGGGCATGAACGACCACTTGAGCCCGGTCGGAAACCCGGCCCCGCCCCGCCCGCGCAGACCGGATTCCTTCACCTGCTCGATGATCCAGTCGCGGCCCTTGGCGATCAGTTCCCTGGTCCCGTCCCAGTCCCCGCGCGCCCGCGCGCCCTTCAGCCCCCGGTCGTGGAAGCCGTACAGATTGGTGAAGATGCGGTCCTTGTCGTTCAACATCACGCGCCTCCCTTCACGTCGGCGCCCGGAACCTTTTTCAGGGTGGTCGGCCCTCCGGCGGGACAGGAACACTGGCGTCCGGTTTGCGAGCCGACCTTGGGCTTCTCGCCCCGTTTCAGGGCCTCCAGAACCTTTTTCGCGCTCTCGTAATCCAGGTCCTCGTAAGTGTCGTCGCCCACCTGGATCATCGGCGCGTTGACGCAGGTTCCCGCGCACTCGACCTCGTTCACCGTGAACAGGCCGTCGGAGGTGGTTTCGCCGGGGGAAACGCCCAGGGCGTCCTTGCAGGCGCGCAGGATCTCGTCGGAACCGCGCAGCCAGCACGGCAGATTGGTGCACACCTGGACGTGGTGCTTCCCGATCGGCTGCAACACGTACATGGTGTAGAAGGTCGCGACCTCGTACACCCGGATCGGCGGCATCCCCAGCGTCTCCGCCACATGATCCATGGCCGCCCGCGACAGCCAGCCCTCCTGGCGCTGGGCCAAGTCGAGCAGCGCCATGCAGGCGCTCGCCTGCCGTCCCTCCGGGTACTTGGCGATGGCGGCGGCGGCCTTCTCCCGGTACGCGGGGGTAAACGCGAACGAGAGCGGCTGGGGAACGTAGGTCGAGGATTGGGTGCTCATCGGTCGATCTCGCCGAAAACAATGTCAATGGAGCCGATGACCGCCGTGATGTCGGCCAGCATATGGCCCTTGGCGAACACCTCGAACGCCGCCAGATGGGCGAATCCGGGAGAACGGATCTTGCACCGGTAGGGCTTGCCCGATCCATCGGAGATGAGGTAGACGCCGAATTCCCCCTTGGGCGCCTCGACGGCGGTGTAGGTCTCCCCCGCCGGAACCCGGACCCCCTCGGTGAACAGCTTGAAGTGCTGGATCAGGGCCTCCATGGACCGCTTCATCTCGCTCCGCCGGGGGGACTGGACCTTGCCGTCCTCCAGCCGCACCGGGCCGGCGGGCATCTTCTCCAGACACTGGCGGATGATCCGCAACGACTGACGCATCTCCTCCACCCGGACCAGATAACGGTCGTAGCAGTCGCCGTTCTTGCCGATGGGGATGTCGAAGTCCATCTCGTCGTAGACGTCGTAGGGCTGGGCCTTGCGCAGATCCCACGCCAGACCGGCCGAACGCAGCACCGGCCCCGTCATTCCCCGGTCCAGGGCCTGCTCGGCGGTGATGGAGGCGATGTTCACCGTCCGCTGCTTGAAGATGCGGTTCTCGTCGAGCAGGGTCTCCATGTCCTCGATCAGGGCCGGAAACGTGCCCGTCCACCGGAGGATGTCCTCGGCCAGCCCGTCCGGCATGTCGGCGGCCACCCCTCCGGGGCGGAAGTAGTTCGCATGCATGCGCGCCCCGCAGACGCGCTCGTAGAACTCCATCAGCTTCTCGCGTTCCTCGAACAGCCACAGGAGAGGCGTCATCGCGCCGACATCGAGGGCATAGGAGGTGATGTTGAGAATGTGGTTCATGATCCGGGAGATCTCGGCATAGAGAACCCGGATGAACTGGGCCCGGCGGGGGGGCCTGACGCCGAGGAGCTTTTCCGTCGCCAGCACGAAGGCGTGCTCCTCCGCCATGGGCGCGCAGTAGTCCAGGCGGTCGAAATAGGGGACGGATTGGAGGTAGGTCTTGTGCTCGATCAGCTTCTCGGTCCCACGGTGCAGGAGCCCCACATGGGGGTCGCAGCGCTCGACCACCTCGCCCGACATTTCCAGGATCAGGCGCAGCACCCCGTGGGCCGAGGGATGCTGGGGGCCGAAGTTGAGGGTGTAGGTGTTGATCTGGGCCTCGGCCATGTCAGTTCTTCCCTCCCGCCTTCTCGTCGCCCGGCAGCGGCCCGCGATAACCTTCCCAGGGACTCGCGAAGTCGAAACCGCGGAACTCCTGGGTCAGCCTGACCGGCTCGTACACCACCCGTTTCTGCTCGTCGTCGTAACGCAGCTCGACGTTGCCGTAGAGCGGGAAATCCTTGCGCAGGGGGAACCCGTCGAAACCGTAATCCGTCAGAATCCGCCGCAGATCGGGATGGTCGGAGAAGGCGACCCCGAACATGTCCCAGACCTCGCGCTCGAACCAGTTGGCGGAGGAAAACACCCCGGTCACCGAGGGCACGGGCGTCGACTCGTCCGCGTGCACCTTGACCCGAATCCGCTGGTTGTGGCGCAGGGACAGCAGGTTATAGACCACGTCGAACCGCTGCTCGCGCCCCGGCCAGTCCACCCCGCACACGTCCATGAGCTGCTTGAACTGGCAATTGGCGTCGTCGCGCAGAAAGGTCATGACCCGGACGATGGACGTCCGCTGGGCCGTGGCGATCAGTTCCCCCGCCTTGAACTCGACCAGAAGCACCTCGTGCGACAGGTTCGCCCCGATGTAATCGCCCAGATCTTGCAGTGCTTGCAGCATGGTCCCTCGCAGATCGCCCCGGTCAGCGGAACAGCGTTCCCGTGCGCTTGATCTTCTTCTGGAGTTGCAGGATGGCGTACAACAGCGCCTCGGCGGTCGGGGGACAGCCGGGGACATAGATATCGACGGGCACGATCCGGTCGCAGCCGCGCACCACCGAGTAGGCATAGTGGTAATACCCACCGCCGTTGGCGCACGACCCCATGGAGATCACCCAACGGGGCTCGGCCATCTGGTCATAGACCTTGCGAAGCGCCGGAGCCATCTTGTTGGTCAGGGTTCCGGCCACCAGCATGACGTCCGACTGTCTCGGACTCGGGCGGAACACCACGCCGAAACGGTCCAGGTCATAACGGGAACAGGCGACATGGATCATTTCGATCGCGCAACAGGCCAGACCGAAGGTCATCGGCCACAGGGAACTGGTGCGGGCCCAATTGACCAGATTGTCCAGATTGGCGAGGACGAACCCCTTGGTCTGCAACTCGTCGCCGACCATCCGCAGCAGGGCATCCTGATCGGCCCCCGGCGGCACGGGGCCGTGGCGAAGCGCGGCCTGGCCGCCGTGGCGGAGGGCGGCCTGGTCCAGGTTCACTCCCATTCCAGGGCTCCCTTCTTCCACTCATAGATGAAACCGACGGTCAGGATGGCCAGAAAGACGACCATCGACCAGAATCCGAACATCCCGATCTTGCCCAGCGTAATCGCCCACGGGAACAGGAAGGCCACCTCCAGATCGAAGACGATGAACAGGATCGCCACCAGATAAAACCGCACGTCGAATTTCACCCGGGCGTCCTCGAACGCCTCGAACCCGCACTCGTAAGCCGAATCCTTCTCGGAATCCGGGTGCTGCGGCACCACGATGTACGACATGACGAGCATTCCCACGGCCATCGCCACGGCGATAACCAGGAAAATCAGAATCGGCAGGTATTCCCTGAGCGTGTCTTCCATTCCATGGCCCCCCAACCGGCCAAAGCCGCCCTCAAAGCCGCGCCGACGACCCGATACCCCCGCACGGCACCGCCGACCATGACTCCAATGCCGGCAACGCCGACCGTGGTCCGGTGTAATGCAGCGGTCCATGGAGAGTCAAGCCCGACCATTCCCCTCAGGAAACAATGATGACCGCGACTCCGGACGGCGCCAGCCGGACCTCGAGTCCGTCGATGGAGGCGCCCGTCAGAAACGAAGAACCCAGAGGGGAGACACCCACGGGCAGCCTCACCGAGACGGATTCGCGCCCCAGATTGAAGAGGCACCCCAACCGCTCCCCCTCGTCCCCCCGCTCGAACCCGAGCACCGGCTCGGGCATCTCCCAAAAACGGATGTCCCCCCGCGCCAAGGCCGGGTGGAGCCTCCTCCAGGCCAGAAAGGCCCGGGTGAAGGACAGGGTCGAAGCAGGATCGGCCTCCTGGAGGTCCACCGCCAGGGCACGATGCGCGGGGTCCACCGGAAGCCACGGGGAGGAGGCGGAAAATCCGGCATGGGGCGCCGCCGCCGCCCACGGCATGGGGGTGCGGCACCCGTCCCGCCCCTTGTACCCGGGCCAAAAGGCGATTCCATCCGGGTCCCGCAGGTTCTCGAAGGGCACCTCCGCCTCAGGCAGCCCCAGTTCCTCCCCCTGGTAGAGAAAGGCGGTGCCGCGCAGGGTCGCGAGCAGGGCGATCAGCATCCCGGCGAAGGCGGATGACGGGCGCTCCCCTCCCCACCGGGTCGCGACGCGCACGACGTCGTGGTTGCTGAAGGCCCACGAGGGCCAAGCCGCGCCCATGCTCTCAACGGTTTCGCGGATGAAGGCGGCGGAAAAGTCCTGCTTCAGAAAAACGAAGCTGTAGGCGGTGTGCAGGCGGTCCGGGCCGACCGTGTATGCGATCATGGTTTCAACCGGGCGCTCGCCGGACAACTCGGCCACGGTCATCGTCCCCGGATAGGCGTCCATGACCCGGCGCAACCGGGCGATGAAGGCCAGATTTTCCGGGCGGGACCGGTTGTAGACGGGGCTTTGCAGGAGATAGGGCTTGACCGGATCGGGGTGGGTCCGGGGCGGGTTGTCCCTCAACAGCGGATCGTGCATGTAGAAATTGGCGACATCGAGCCGGAAACCGTCCACCCCCCGATCCAGCCAGAATCTGGCCACGTCGAGAATGGCCTCCTGGACCTCGGGATGATGCAGGTCGAGGTCCGGCTGTTCCTTCAGGAAATTGTGAAGATAGTACTGGCGGCGGCGGGAGTCCCATTCCCAGGCGGGACCTCCGAAAATGGACAGCCAATTGTTGGGCGGGGTCCCGTCCGGCCTCGGGTCGGCCCAGACGTACCAGCCGGCCCTGGGATTACTCCGATCCCTCCGGCTTTCCGCGAACCACGGGTGGGCGTCGGAGGTGTGGGAATAGACCTGATCAATCACCACCTTCAAGCCCAGGGCATGGGCGCGGGCCAACAGGCGATCGAAGTCGGCCAAGGTGCCGAAGACCGGGTCCACGTCCCGGTAATCCGCCACGTCGTACCCGAAATCCTTCATCGGCGAAACGAAGAACGGAGACAGCCAGATGCCGTCCACCCCGAGCCCGGCCACGTAGTCGAGCCTTTCCGTGATTCCGGGCAGATCCCCGACGCCGTCCCCGTTGCCGTCGGAAAAACTGCGCGGATAGACCTGATAGAGAACAGCTCCTCGCCACCACGGGTACATGCGTTCGGGCTCCATGAGCTTGCCCTGGAAAGGAGCCGCTTATAGCACCCTTTCCTTTGGGCACCAACCAACGCCCGGAAAGCGCGATTGACCCGGGACAACCATTGGGGAGCGAGGGATCGTCGCCCTTCAACTCTCCTAAAGCCCCACCCCCAAAGCCGTCGTGGCCGGGCTCGCCCCGGCCACCCACGCCTCGCCGTCTGGTCCGTGCCAGAAGGAGGTCCGTGGATACGCGGGCCAAACCCGCGCGTTCTCGATCATGTGAGTTAAGACGCGCGCGCCCCCGAATGATGTTCAATAACCTTGCATAACCGTTCTAACAACGGATCAAACGCTGAAAAATCGATTTGACATGCATTTGGTTTTACAACTGATTTCGCGAATACCTCTTTACCATATTCCTTGCTTGAATCGATCTTGTTAGCAGAGCTAAATTTTTTGCCTCTCAGTTCCATATTGCGCCACTTGTCGGGGAAAAGATCTTCAATGCTGGTATTTTTATTCCCATTTTCAGGTGTTTTCACCACATAGAGGTTGTCAGTAACATGGTAGAAATCGGCGTCGGAACTTACGACAAACTCGACCTTGAACATCTCCTTGATTGTGCTGGAAATGGTCTTAAGGCCATCATCGTTGTCCAATACCAGAATGACGGGAAAGCGCATTGGACAGCGTGCAATGGCTTTCTGCTCTTTCTTGTTCGCATGCAGGTTGCGTTTATAGTCTATTGGGATTGATCTTAGGTTGCTAGTTCCACCACCAGCAAGATCCAAAATCTCAGACGCCAGTCCCCCGTGGTTAAAATATCGAACGGCGTGATCGAATCGGTCCTTTCCTGGCTTCCCCAGCGCAGGATGAAACTTTGTGCGGCTCTTTACGGCTTCTCGCAGATGGATCGGATCGGTTTTTCCTTCGGTGACGATCAAAGGGGCTTTCAGGGCGATGAAGTACTTGTAGAACAGAAACCGCCGGTAAAGTTTGCGGATAGCTCGCGGTTTCTGCCGCTGATCCTGATCATTGCGCCGCTCTTCTCTCTGCGTTACTGCATAGACATAACTCAGGATACCTTCGAGCGGGTTCAGATTTCCTGTCAATTCCGGCTTTGGCTCTTCACCATCTTTTTCTTGTGGGAGCATTGATTTGAAATACTGGCCGTTCCGAAAAAGGTGATGACACATCGCGCGGGCGCGACGGTAATAATCACTGCGAATATTTACCTTCTCATTCACGACAAGGCCAGTGACCATCTGTCTGCTGCCGCGAAAATGCATTCGCGTTTTATTGCTATTGATTGTAAATCCAGAGTTTGTGATTTTCCCTACTAAATCGTCGCTTAAATGCCAGATCGTGGGATTGGTGCCGTCTGGTCTGGCCAAGCCAGTGGGGAATTCCTTCTGGCTTGTCGAGAAGGTGATGTCATCCGCGTAGCGCGTGTAGGTGACCCCGAATTTCTTTGCCAATCGAACCAGCCTCATATCGAGTATTTGGGCGATCAATTCCGATATTACCGGCGAGCACGGACTCCCTTGTGGCAACGCCGCTCCATCGCATGCAATTTGCGCGATAGTTGTTGCAACCTCTGGGTTGAGCGCAAAGGCCCTATCTTTAAGGAAAAATCCCCGGACACGACCGAAATTAAAAGAGGGGAAAAAATTTTCGGGGTCAATGTTCAGAACCCACCTGCGCCTTTTATGTCGTGCTGCGTTTTCAAAAATCGACCTATCTTTCCGAAAGCCAAATGAGATCGGCTTCAGCTTACATTCTCTATTTTTTTCAATTTCGGAAATGCACTGATAAAGAACGTGCGACAGATGTGATTGAAGTTTTTTAAGCTTCGGCGAAGGGGCCTTGATGGTACGCTTTCCACCAGACTTCTTGTCTATCTCAAATGTCGTATATTTTGATGCATTCGGCGTTTTGTAAATTATAGCCGTAAGAGAACTTGGATTATATCCAAGTATCCCTGCCAAATCTTTTCTAGACATCGCCGACTTTAATTTATCTAGTTGAGACAATGGCTACTCTCAGATAATGGGGCTTACAGGCACTCCCACGCGAACATTCAGCCCATAGATCACAAACAGCTCGGGCAATAAGTGTCAAGGGAGCACAAACCTCTCCCCAGCATTGGTACATATGTCTCGAAATCCGGACAACAATTCTGCCTGTAAGCCTGCAAGGAACCTAGCACACGCTCGCTGCCGTTTAAAGAGCAATCACGGCACCACCCACATCATGCATGCCCCCCACCATTCACACCATCTCCCGCGTCGCGGTAAAACGGACATCGGGCCATTTGTCGCCGATGTAGTTGATTTCCCAGGCGTTGCGCGCCATGAACACCGGGGAGCCGTCGCGGTCCACGGCCATGCTGCTGCGGTTGGATTCCTGGAATCGCTTCAAGAGAGCGGGGTCGGCGGCGTCGATCCAGCGGGCGGTTTCGCAGGGGGCCGCTTCCAGGCCCGCCTTGATGCCGTATTCGCTTTCGAT
>JADGDA010000269.1 GCA_015228695.1 Alphaproteobacteria bacterium | reverse complement strand
TCCCGCCGCCGCCGCGACCAGTTGGTCCGGGCGCGCGACATCCTGCTGGCGCACAGATCACCCGAAACCCCGGTCATCCTGGCCCACAATCTGAGCCGCGAGGGGGAACGGGTCGAGATGATCCGTCTTGGCGAGCTGACCCCGGAGAATGCCGACATGCTGACCCTGGTCCTGGTCGGCAACACGGAAACCCGCGCCTTCGAGCGCGGAGGACAACGCTGGATCTATACGCCGCGCGGCTATGCCGCGAAATCGGACCGCCGGGAAACCTGATCGGAGTCGGAATGGGCGAAGGCGCGGCCGCCGGGCGAACCCTCGATCTGGGACATGCGGCGCTGGTCCTGGTGGGACACGGCTCCGCGCGCAATCCCCACTCCGGCACGCCGACCCGCCGGCTTGCCCGGGCCATGGCCGACCTCGGAGTGTTCGCCGAGGTCGCGGCCTGCTTCTGGAAGGAAAGCCCCTTCGCCCGCGAGGCCCTGGCCCTGGTGCGTTCCCCCGAGGTCTACGTGGTCCCCAACTTCGCCGGAGAAGGCTATTTCACCCGCGAGGTGATCCCGCGCGAGATGAACCTGACCGGCCCCCTGACCGAACATTCGGGGCCGGGGGGCCGGCGGCTCATCCACTATACGCCGCCCGTCGGCGCCCACCCCGACATCGCCGGCCTGGTGCTGCGCCGCGCCGACGCGGTGGCGGCGGCCCATCGAATCGACCGGGCGTCGGCCTGCCTGCTGCTGGTGGGGCACGGCTCGCGCAAGGGATACGGGTCGGGCGAGACCACCGAGGCCCTGGCCGTCACCCTGCGCGCCTCCGGCGCCTTCGCCCAGGTCTGCACGGCCTTTCTGGAGCAGGACCCCCATGTCGCCGACTGGCCCGGCTTGACCGGCGCGGCCGAGGTGATCGTGGCCCCGATGCTGATCGCCGACGGACTGCACGGGAGCGAGGACCTGCCCCCCCTTTTCGGCCTGACCACCGCCGATCTGGCCGCGCCGGGAACCGAGGTCGCCGTCGGCCCGGCCATCGCCCACGGCCGTCGGGTCTGGTATTGCCGGGGCATCGGCAGCGACCCGGATATCGCCCGGATCATCCTCGACCATGTGACAAACCAAATCCAAAAGTCTTGGGAATAAAGCCCTCGGGCCGTATAGTGGGGGCCAGACGGGGAGCGGGGCCGATGAGACGAATCACCTATTTCCACGGGGGCATGATCCTGGATTTCGATATCGAGGACGCGCGTTATGACGACTTCACGGCCCGCCTGAAACCCGAACTCCGCCATTCGGACGCGGAACTCGGCAAGGCCCAGGGCGCGCTCGGCGCCTATGTCGCCGGGGACGAAGACCGGGCGCCGGGGCCGAGGGAAATGGCGGCGGCCTGCTATGTCTGGGACTTTTTCCACACCCACCCCGATGCGTCGAAACGAATCGACGGCGTCGTCGTGATCGTCGATCTGGCCGGAAACGGGGAGACGATCGAGTACGCGGCGGAATCGGACCTCAACTTCGCCCAGGATTCCCACTGAATGCGGCCCCTTCTCGCCGTTCTTGCCTCCCTCGCCCTGCTGACCGCCCTGTCCGCCTGCGGAAACTGCGTGGCCGGCGGCAATCAGGGCGGAGCCGCGGGGCGTTGCGGCGTCAACGTCGGGTTCTGAACCCTCGTCACAACCAAAAATCGTCATGCGCGGGCTCGTCCCGCGCATCCACGGGTCCCCTTCCGGCACGGACCAGACGGCGAGGCGTGGGTGGCCGGGTCGAGCCCGGCCACGACGGCTTTGGGGCGGGAGCCCGGTAATCGGGACTCGGCGTGAATCGAAACGGCGGCGAACCGTGGTCCGCCGCCGTTGATGGGAAGAGCGGGTTAACGCTTGGAGAACTGGAAGCTGCGGCGGGCCTTGGCCTTGCCGTACTTCTTGCGCTCGACCACGCGCGAGTCGCGGGTCATGAAGCCGCCCGCCTTCAGGGGCGCGCGCAGGCCCGGCTCGAAGCAGGTCAGGGCGCGGCTGATGCCATGACGGATGGCCCCCGCCTGTCCGGACAGGCCGCCTCCCCTCACGGTGCAGATCACGTCGAACTGATCCACCCGGTTGGCGACGGAAAAGGGCTGATTGACCAGCATCCGCAGGGACGGGCGCGCCAGGTAGGCGAGGATGTCGCGTCCGTTGATGGTGATCTTGCCCACCCCGCGTTTGACCCACACGCGGGCGACGGCATTCTTGCGCTTGCCCGTGGCATAGGCCCGGCCGAGGGAATCGATCTTGGGCAGAGCGGGGGCGGGCGCGGAGGAGGAGGAGGCTCCTCTCAGATCCTCGAACGACTTGATCTCTTCGGCCACGGTCATACGCTCCTTCTGTTCTTCGGATTCCGCGCCCCGAGGTCCAGGGACTGAGGCTGCTGGGCCTCGTGCGGGTGCTCGGTCCCCTTGTAGACGCGCAGCCGGCGCATCTGGTCGCGGCCCAACGGGCCGCGCGGAACCATGCGCTCGACCGCCTTGGCGACGACGCGCTCGGGGAAGCGGCCGGTCAGGATCTGGCCGATGGTGCGGTCCTTGATGCCGCCGGGATGCCCGGTGTGCCAGAAGAAGCGCTTGTCCCGCAGCTTGTTGCCCGTGAGTTTCACCTTTTCGGCGTTGATCACGATGATGTTGTCGCCGCAGTCCATGTGCGGCGTATAGGTCGTCTTGTGCTTGCCGCGGATGATCTTGGCGATTTCGGCGGCGAGGCGACCGAGAACGACGTCCTCGGCATCCACCACGTACCACTTGCTCTCGATCTCAGCCGGCTTGGCCGAATAGGTCTTCATGAGACTCACTCTGAAAGAGGATCACTCAAAAAAAAGGACCAGACGTCGCACGCGGCCCCGTCCGGGTCGCGGAGTATGCCACAGGACGGGTCCCTGTCAACCGTGAAAAAGGCGGGTGAAAAAGGCGGGAGCAGGGCGCGGGTCAAGCCATCTTTGAGGCTGTCTTTAACCTTGGAGGCGGGAGTTCCGGGGTCATGCCCGAAAGCGTGAGGATTAAAATTATTCGAATTATTGATAAATCGCAATGCATGGCCCGCAGGTCCGCACCTATCCTGTGTTCGTGGCGGCTTTCCGCGGCGGAAGAAAGCTTCGCGCGGGTGTCACGACCGTTTTTCTTCGGGCCTCCCCCGGCCCGGTAACAAATTTGAGGAGTGTGAAGACCATGGCCAGCATCATTTCCCGAGAGTTTCCGTGCGACATCGCGTCGTTCAACATTTCCCTGCCCAAGTCCCGCTTGGCGTGCGCAGCCGTCGTCATGACGGAGATGGCGTCGTTGTCCGTCTTCGTCGCCGCCGTCGCCTACGGCGCGGCGGTCCTGGGCATCATCGGCATGAGCCACCTGCTCGGCTGAGCCCGGCCCTCAATCGGGATGTACGATCTCGTCGATGAGGGCGTAGTTGTTGTGGCGGTAGGTGTCGAGAAGTCCGTGGATGTCCTCGGCCGGATGGCCGAGGACCTTCAGGACGGTGCCGGCGAGTTGCAGACTGCCTTCC
>JADGDA010000268.1 GCA_015228695.1 Alphaproteobacteria bacterium | reverse complement strand
AGAGGGCAAATTCAGGAGCACTTGGAATAGCCGCAGTCGGTGCAGGTGTCGCAGCCTTCCATCCGCGCCAGGGCCGGTTGGCCGCATTGGGGGCAGTGGCGATGCCGGGTCCCATCCTCCTTGCCGCCCGAGGCGGGATGCGGGAGGAAGCCGATGTCGACCATGTGGCGCTCGATGACGTCGCCGATGGCCGCCAGCAGCGACGGCACATAGCGGCCGTTCATCCACTGGCCGCCCCGGGGATCGAAAACCGCTTTCAGTTCCTCGACCACGAACGACACGTCGCCGCCGCGCCGGAACACCGCCGAAATCATCCGCGTCAGCGCCACGGTCCAGGCGTAGTGCTCCATGTTCTTCGAGTTGATGAACACCTCGAACGGACGTCGGCGGGGCTGCCCGCCGGCGGGGGCGTCCTGAAGGATGTCGTTGAGGGTGATGTAGATGGCGTGATCGCTCTCCGGCCAGCGGATCTTGTAGGTGCGGCCGGGCAGGGCGTCGGGGCGGTTCAGGGGCTGGGTCATGTAGACCACGCCGCCCTCCGCCGGCCGCTCGCTCCTCCGTTCCGGGGCGGGGGTCTCGGGGAGGGCTTCCAGCACCGCGCCGGTGATGTCGTTGGGCCGATAGGTGGTGCAGCCCTTGCAGCCCTGCCCGTAGGCATGCAGATAGATATCCTTGAACTCCTCGAAGGGGATGTCCGCCGGCACGTTGATGGTCTTGGAGATGGAACTGTCCACATGTTTCTGCGCCGCCGCCTGCATGGCCAGGTGGTCTTGCGGCGAAAGGGCCGCGGCTTCCACGAAGGCCTCCGTCAGGGGAGCCCGCTCACCCTTGAGCCGCCGGAACAGGCGGTAGGCGAAATCGCTGGCGATCTCCTCCCGGCGCGTACCGTCGGGCAGGAGAAGGGTCCGGGTATGGGTGAAGCTGAACACCGGCTCGATCCCCGACGACACGTTGTCGGCGAACAGCGAAATCGTGCCGGTGGGAGCAAGGGAGGTCAGCAGGGCATTGCGGATGCCGTCCCGGCGGATGGCCTCGCGCACCTCCGGCGGCAGGGTCCGGACGTATTCCCCGGCCAGATAGGCGTCGGCGTCGAACAGGGGAAACGGCCCCTTTTCCCGCGCCAGTTCGGTGGAGGCGAGGTAAGCCTCCCGCTCCAGCGTCGCCAGCCATTCCTCGGTCAGCGCCACCGCGCGGGGCGAGCCATAGCGCACCCCGCAGAGGATCAGGGCATCGGCAAGGCCGGTGATTCCCAGGCCGATGCGCCGCTTGGCGTGCGCCTCGTGGCGTTGCCGGGGAAGCGGATAGTTGGAGATGTCGATCACGTTGTCGAGCATGCGCACGGCCACCCGCGCCAGATCCCCGAGCGCCCGGAGGTCCAGCCGCGCGTCGTCCTCGAACGGCCTCTCCACCAGCCGCGCCAGATTGACGGAGCCCAGCAGACAGGTCCCATAGGGCGGCAGGGGCTGCTCGCCACAGGGATTGGTGGCGGCGATGGATTCGCAATAGGCGAGGTTGTTGAGACGGTTGACGCGGTCGATGAAGATGACCCCCGGCTCGGCGTAGGCATGGGTGGCGCGCATGATGCGGTCCCACAGGTCGCGGGCCTGAAGGGTCTTGTGGACCGTTCCGTCGAAAACCAGGTCCCAGGCGTCGTCGTTGCGGACGGCGGCCATGAAGGCGTCGGTCGCCAGGACCGACAGGTTGAACATCCGCAGCCGTCCGGGCATGCTTTTGGCGGCGATGAAGGCCTCGATGTCCGGATGATCGCAGCGCAGGGTGGCCATCATGGCGCCCCGGCGGCTGCCGGCGCTCATGATGGTGCGGCACATGGCGTCCCACACCTCCATGAAGGACAGAGGACCCGAGGCGTCGGCCCCCACCCCATGCACCGGCGCTCCCTTCGGCCGCAGGGTCGAGAAGTCGTAGCCGATCCCGCCTCCCTGCTGCATGGTCAGAGCGGCTTCCCGCAGGTGCTCGAAAATACCGCCCATGTCGTCCGGGATCGCGCCCATGACGAAGCAGTTGAACAACGTCACCCGCCGCTCGGCCCCGGCCCCGGCCAGGATCCGTCCTGCGGGCAGAAAACGGAAATCGTTCATGGCCCCATGGAACCGCTCGGCCCAGGCGGAAGCGTCCGACTCCGGCTCCGCGACCGCGCGCGCGACCCGGCGCCAGGTATCGGCGATGGATTTATCCACAGAGACTCCGCCGGCCGTTTTCAGGCGGTATTTCATGTCCCAGATTCGCTGGGAAATCGGAGCCAACTGAGTCATCGCGCCCATTCACGCAGCCGCCCACGGGGAACGGATTGCGACCATCCGTTGCTGGAAAAACATAAAAAACTCATGTTTTTCAAGGAGTCCACTGTTTTTTCGAAATTAACTGTAGACAACCCGGCCTTTGGCGTCAATACAAAATGTTCTCGTTATGTTTTTCACCCGAAAGGGAGCGATAACCCCTTGATATTTTATGGGATATCGGGGCGGAATCGATCACCCGGCAAAATTCTCCCACAATTTCATCCACAGGATGACGGGGCCAACCGACGTTACGGGCATCCGTGATGCCCCGCGAAAACCGATCCACCAGCCGGACCGCCCGGTCCGTGTGCCCCCAGCGGCAACGCCCCGGCACCCGGCGCCATCGCGCCGTCGTCCAATTGGCGACACGCTTCGTGCCGGTTCCGATTTAACTCATTGAAATTGCTGGTGCCGAAGCGGAGATTTGAACTCCGGACCTACTGATTACGAATCAGTTGCTCTACCCCTGAGCTACTTCGGCGCGCGCACCGGAACCTAGCGGTATTTCGGGAGGTCTGCAAGAGGCTGGCGCTCGATCGATCGCCGTGGCGGCCCGTCTCGCGTCCTTGCGGGACCCCCGCGAGTGCTGTTATACGGTGTCCCGGACACTGGCTCCTATCCGGTGTCCCGGACACCGGCTCCGCCTCTCGGACAACTGTGGCCGGAGCCCCGGAGCGAAGAGGATTTGAGACGATGATCCCCCGTTATAGCCGCCCCGCCATGGCGCGCATCTGGGAACCCGAGAACAAGTTCCGCATCTGGTTCGAGATCGAGGCCCACGCCTGCGACGCCCAGGCCAAGCTCGGCGTGATTCCCGCCGAAGCGGCCAAGGCCGTGTGGGAGCGCGGCAAGTTCGAGGTCGCCCGCATCGACGAGATCGAGAAGGAGACCAAGCACGACGTCATCGCTTTTCTCACCAACCTGGCCGAGCACGTGGGGCCGGAGGCGCGGTTCGTCCATCAGGGGATGACGTCCTCGGACGTGCTCGACACCTGCCTTGCCGTTCAACTCACCCAGGCGGCGGACATCCTGATCGAGGACATCGACGCGGTCCTCGCCGCGTGCCGGCGTCGGGCGATGGAGCACAAGATGACGGTGTGCATGGGCCGCAGCCATGCCATCCATGCCGAGCCGACCACCATGGGTCTGAAATTCGCGGGCTTTCACGCCGAGTTCGCCCGGAACCGCGACCGCCTTGTCGCCGGCCGAGAGGAGATC
>JADGDA010000267.1 GCA_015228695.1 Alphaproteobacteria bacterium | reverse complement strand
GGCGGTCGTCCTGATCGTGGGGAATCTCATCGCGGCGGCTCCGCTTTTCGCCTCCGCCCCGTCAGCCGTCCCCCCTGCCGTCCAGGGCGGGGACCGGCGGCGGGGGTGCGACTGGACCGCCATTTCCCGCGCCCTGGCGGACCGCCATGCGCTCCATCCGGAGGAACGTATCGTTCTCACCTATTTCTTCGCCGGTCCCGAACTGGCCTGGAGGACACCCTACGATGTCGTCGGCGCCCCCTATGCCAACGCGGACAGCCTGGGCGACACGGCCCGGTTCTTCCGGGCAAGGCAAGACGACGACGCGCGCGCGGTGGCGGAGCGCCGCAAGATCGATCTGGTTCTCCTGTGCGCGGGCTATCCCGACAACCGGTTCCACGGACGCGACGACGGGGCGCTCCTGAACCGCCTTCTCAGGGGCGAGGGGCCGGAATGGCTGGAACCGGTCCCCCTTCCCGCCGGAGCGGTCCCCGTGCTGCGGTTGTTCCGCGTCACTTCTCCAGGCCGAGACGGGCCAGTTCGATCTTCGGACAGCGGTTCATGACGACCTTGATCCCGGCCTGCTCGGCGCGGGCGGCGGCGGCGTCGTTGCGGACGTCGAGCTGCATCCACACCACCTTGATCCCCTTGGCGCGGGCGATCCTGACCGCTTCGTCGGAGACGGATGCGGCGGCCTCGGAATTGCGGAAAACATCCACCATTTCATAGGGACCGGGAATGTCGTCGAGGCTGGCGTGCACGGTCTCGCCCAGGATCGTCTGCCCGGCCATGCCGGGATTGACGGGGATAACGCGGTAGCCGTGAGTCTGCATGTACTTCATGACCCGATAGCTCGGCCGGTCTTCCTTGTTGCTGGCTCCGACCAGGGCAATGGTCCCGACCTCCCCCAGAATGCCCGCGAGGTACGAGTCGTCGTAAAAATCGTGCTGCATATCTCCCCCCTATGAACGGGCGGCCGTCAGTTGATGCCGCTGAGCTGGCCTTTCTTGAGGCGTTCGCCGTAGTTGCCCATGAACGCCTTGAAGCCCTCCGCCAGTTTGAGTTTCCCGGCCACCTGCCGGTAATCGAGGACGCCTTTTTCGGCTCCGGTCGTGATCAGATTGAAGGCGTCGAAGACGTCCGCGTCCGCGAGGCCGTCCAGGTATTGACGGCGGAGGCGGGCGACTCCCCGCTCGTCCTTGGCCAAGGTCAGCGCGGTCGCGGCGGACAGGACCCATCGGGCCTGTTTGGGGTCCATCTTCCCGCCGCGCTTGGGCTTGTCCACCAATCCCTCCAGGATTTCCGCCGCTTCCGCCCACTTCTTGTTCTTCCAGTTGATTTCGGCCGCGAGCAGCCGCCCGTCCTCGGATTTGTCGCCGGTGAGAAGCTCCGTGGCCTCGTCGGTCCGGCCCAGGTCGGAAAGGGCGCGGGCGGTCAGGTGCCGCCTTTGCAGGGACAGCTCCGCGGACATGCCGGGCATCTCGCTCTCGGTCAGGGAGTCGACGGCTTTCTGGGGCTGCCGGTTCAGGAGGTGGACCAGGGCCAGCCGGGTGCCGACCTTCGCTTTCTCGATGCCGTTGAGACGGAATTTGACCTGATTGTCCAGCAGGCTTCCCGCCCGGTCGAGAAGGTCCACCGCGACCAGCCGGTCGGCCAGACGGCGGATCATTTCGTCGCCCTTCTCCCCGGTCGGGATGAGGTCGTGGAACTCGTCGAACAGGGCGATGGCGGTCACCGGGGGCAAATCCTCCACCGCCTTGGTCAGATACAGCTTGTCGTAGGTCTCCCGCATCATGTCGGCGATTTTCGGGGTCTCGGGGTTGTCGCCGTAACTGATCACGATCTGCTTGAAGGTGCGCAGCCCCCCTCCATAGTCCCCGGAGGCGATCTGAAGCTCGCCCAGCCGCTTCAGAAGATTGTATTCGAACGCATCTCCGCGCCAAGCGAAGCGCAGTCTCTCCATTCCCTCGACGGCGTCGGCGGGGGTGATGCGTTTCAGGCGGAGTTGCAGTTCCAGCCGGGCCATGGCCGACCGGGCGCGGTTGAGCCGATCCAGTCCCGCCTCCACCTCCTCCCAGTTGGAAACCGCGAGGTCGAACGATCCCGTCAACTCGTTGAGGCGTCCGGTCCAATAGGTGATCGCCGCCTGTTCGGCCGGGGTGTTGCGTTCGGAGGTGGCGGCTTCGAGAAAGCTCCTGGCGGTCATTTCGTCGGACGCGGCGATGGCGGCCTCGGCCCCGATCAGCGCAAGGCGGGTCTTGATCCGATGCGGATAGTCCTTGAGCGCCGCCGCCTTCTCCCGCAGCGCCTCCGCCTGCGCTCCGGGCGCTCCCAGCGCGGCCTCGGCGGCGGCGCGCCAGAATCCCGCCTCGTCATTGCTGGCAAGGCTGGGATGGCCCAGGTCCTCCACCGCTTCCTCGAACCGGTACATCATGACATTGGCGGCGCCACGCAGGGCCCGGAACGGGGCCGCGTTGAGCGCGGAGGGATCGTCGCCCGCGATGACCTGAAGAATTCCCAGGGCATCCGACGGGTTGCCGTTGGCGAAGTGGAACCGGGCCAGCTCCATGCGGGCGCCCTGGCGGTTTTCCGCCTTCGGATGGGCGGCGGCGGCGGCTTCCATCGCCCGCCGCTGCTTGGTGAAGTCCTGGTCGCCGTCGTGCACCCAGTTCTTGATGTCGAAAATCTGGCTGAGGGATTTCTCCTCCTTCGCTCCCGGCTTTCCCTCCAACCGCTCGGCGTCGCGGGACAGGTGCAGCCCGGCCCCCGAACCGATGATCTCGATCCCGTTGCGCGAGGGTCTCGCCCCGACGTTTTCCGCCCGCCGCAGCATGACGACGCCCTGGATGGTGACCGGAAGCTCGAAGTCGGGATAGAGACGGGCCGGGCTCACCCCGCTGCCCTGCGGCATGACCGGAATGACCGCCATGGTGTCGCCCACGGTGGTATCGACCACCGGGATCATCGGACCGGGATCGGGAACCTGGAGGATGAGGCGCGGTCCGGCGCTCGACGCGGGCTCCGCCTTGATCGGGATCGGCGCCTTGGGGCGCAAGGGTTGATGCATCAGGTCCACGACCCACAGCAATCCCTCGCGGCGGACGCTGGGGTTGAAGCCGGGTTGGGGAAGAACCCGCACCACCGTCGCCGACTTCTGGGGGATTTGCTCGATGGAGCGGATCGCGTCCCCGCCAAGACGCCGCAGCAGCTTGATGTCGAGTTCCTGCGCCCGGTCGAACACCACCCAGAGATGACCCGCCCGCATGAACACCGCCGCCGCCACCGGCTGGCTCCAGGAGAAGCTGAGGCTGACGACCTTGTTCGTGTGGGCGGGGAAGGCGGCTTCCTCGTCCTCTCCCTCCGGAGTCTCGGACACCACGGGTTCCGCCACCCGGACCGGCATCACCGGGACCGCCTTGGGGGGAGGGGGCTCATGCCCCGGCGCATGCGCCGGCGGAACGGCCGGCAGGGAGATGTCCGGCGCGGGCGGGGGCGTCTTCACCGGGACCACGGGCGCGGGAGGAGGAGCCGATGGGGGC
>JADGDA010000266.1 GCA_015228695.1 Alphaproteobacteria bacterium | reverse complement strand
GGCGCCCGCGGCCTCCACCGACAGGACGCCGTCGCCGATTTCCCGCAGGACCCGGTACAGGGTCGTGGCGCGGGCGCGTTCCTCCGGGGAGAGATAGGCGTTGCGGGACGACAGGGCGAGGCCGTCCGCCCCGCGCACCGTCGGCACGCCGACGACGCGCACGGGAATATCCAGGTCGCGGGCAAGACGCTTGATCACCTGGAGCTGCTGGTAATCCTTTTCCCCGAACAGGGCCACGTCGGGGAGAACCTGGAGCAGGAGCTTGGTGACCACCGTCGCCACGCCGGAAAAATGGACCGGGCGGAAGTCCCCGCAAAGGCCCTGGCTGACCCTGGCGACGGTGACGGAGGTCTGGAAGCCCTCGGGATACATCTCGGCGACTCCGGGGGCGAACAGCAGGTGCGCGCCGCCGTCCGCGAGCAGGGCCCGGTCCTCCTCCTCGCGGCGGGGATACCGTTCGAAGTCCTCGTTGGGGCCGAACTGGGTCGGATTGACGAAGATGGAGACCACCACCCGGTCCGCCTGCCGGGCGCCCGCGCGCACCAGGGCCAGATGTCCCTCGTGCAGGGCTCCCATGGTCGGGACCAGGGCGACGGAAAGGCCGGAACGGCGCCATGCACCCACCTGGGCGCGGACATCGGCCACAGAGTGGGCCATGGGCAGCGTCATGGCTTCCTCACGCCGAAGCAGTGTTCGAGGCCGGGAAACCGCCGCGCCCTGACGTCCCCGGCATAGGTCCGGATCGCCGCCTCGGCCTGTTCCCCCAACTCGGCGAAGCGTTTGACGAACTTGGGGCGGAAGGCGTTGAACAGGCCCAGCATGTCCTCGGTGACCAGCACCTGCCCATCGCAGGCGGGCGAAGCGCCGATCCCGATGGTCGGAATCGCGATCTGTCCGGTGAGCTGGCGGGCCAGCGGCTCCATGACCCCCTCGACCACCAGGGCGAAGGCCCCCGCCGCCGCCACGGCCTCGGCATCGGCGAGGATGGCCTTCGCGGCGGCCTCGTCCCGGCCCTGGGCGCGGAAGCCCCCCAGCGCGTGCACCGACTGGGGACGCAGGCCGACGTGACCCATGACCGGAACGCCCCGCGCGGCGAGGAAGGAGACGGTCTCGGCCATTTCCACCCCTCCCTCCAGCTTGACGGCGGCGCACCCGGTCTCGGCCATCACCCGCGCCGCCGTCCGGAACGCGGCCCGAGGCGATTCCTGATAGCTGCCGAAGGGCAGATCGACCACCACGCACGCCCGCCGCGACGCCCGAGTCACGGCGGCCCCGTGGGCGATCATCATCTCCAGGGTCACCCCCAGCGTGGTTTCCAGGCCGTAAACGACCATGCCGAGGGAATCGCCCACCAGCAGCACGTCCACATGGGGATCGAGCAGGACGGTCATGGGTGCGGTATAGGCGGTCAGAACCACGATCGGCTCCGCCCCCTTGCGTTCGCGGATGTCGCGGACGCTGATCCGTTTGGTTTCGGTCGCGACGCTCACGCGGCGGTCCTCCTCTCCCCAGGCCATTCGCGGGCCACTCTATGCCGCCGACCGGGGCCGCCGCAACGGGAACGATCAAGGGCCGCCGCGCGCGCGGGGCGATGCCGCCCTATCCCGATTGGCCTATCCCAACTGGACGGCCAGGAACGGGCCGAGGGCCAGGGCGTCCAGGCCGCATTGGCGGAAGGCCTTGATGGCGTCGTCCGGTCCGTTGACGATCGGCTCCTCGTGGACGTTGAAGCTGGTGTTGAGAACGGAGTGAATCCCGGTCTTTTGCGAGAACAGGTCGATGATCCGGTGGTAAGAGGGCGCGTCGGCGCGGCGGACGATCTGGGGCCGGGCCGTGCCGTCCACGTGGACGCAGGCCGGTTGCCGGGCCGACCCCTCCGCCGTGCAGTCGAAGGTGATGGTCATGAACCGCGCCGTCTCCTCCGCCCCCGACAGGCGGTGATAGTAATCCGCGGCGCGTTCCTCGATCGTGGACGGGGCGAAGGGCATGAACTCGGTGCGTTGCAGCTTGACGTTGAGCCAGTCGTTCACGGTCTTGTCGTCGGGGCGGAACAGGATCGAGCGGTTGCCCAGCGCCCGTGGGCCGAATTCCATCCGTCCGGCGACGCGGGCGACCACCTTGCCGTCGGCCAGGAGCGCCGCCACCTCCGCCTCGATGTCCTCCGGTTCGGTGAACGGCAGGCCGCTCGCCCGCAGCGCCCGCGCCGCGTCCGCCGCGTCGATGTCCCCGCCCAGATAGAGGGTGTCGAGCCCCTCCGGCCGCCGGGACAGGAAGGCCAGTCCGGCGCCCACCGAAAGGCCGCCGTCGCCCATGTTGGGATAGACGAAGATGGACTCGACTCCGGGAATCTCCTTCAGTCGCTGGTTGAGCTTGACGTTGGCGAAGATGCCGCCCGCCAGGGCCAGATGGCGCCGTCCGCTCCGGCGCAGCAGCTTGGCGACATAGGCGGTGACGACGTCCTCGAAAACCGTCTGCAACGCGGCGGCGATGTCCTCCCGCCGGTGGGTCAGCAGGTCCCGATAGAGGGGGTGATGCCGGTTGGCCGTGTGCAGAATCCGGAATCCCTCGCCGTCGAACGCCATGAGGCGGCGCATCAGGCCCCCGCAGACCTCCGGGTCGCCATAGGCGGCGAGGCCGGTGATCTTCCCCTCGTGCCGTCCCGGCCGGAACCCCAGCAACTGGGTGATCTGGGAATAGATGTAGGCGGGGGCCTGGAAGCCGCTGAGTTCCCCGATGGGCTTCAGCACGCCGTCGTCCCCCGTGGACGCCAGGCTCGACAGCCCGTCGCCCATGGCGTCGATGGAGACGACCAGGGAATGGTCGAACGGGGCGGCGGCATAGGCGCTGTAGCCGTGGGACAGGTGGTGGTCGAACATCCGCAGGGGCGCGCGGATGCCGATCCGTTCCAGCTTCCGGCGGACCAGCCGGCGGACCAGCGCGGCCTCCCAGTGGATCAGGCCCGTGCGCCGGAACGCCACCTGCTCGGCCACGACCGCGTACAGCAGGGGCGAGAACAGGTTGGAGCTTTCCCTGGAATGGAAGTCCTCGAAGTGCAGGGCGACCCAGTTCGGGGAAATCCGGGACCCCAGCAGCACCTGGGTGACGTCGCTTGCGGACACGCCCCCCAGCCTGAGACATTCCGCGATGGCGGAATATGGGAACGCGCGGGTGTTCTTGATCCGGTTCAGCCTCTCCTCGCCGACGGCGGCGACCAGCCGGCCGTCCACGAACAGCGCGGCGCCCGAATCATGGGCCAGGGTCAGGGAGAGGAGGACCTCGTTCATTTTGCCGGGAGTCATTTCTTCGGGACGCGGACCAGGGTGCACCAATAATCCTCCAGGGTCCGCACCGTCGCGATGAACTGATCCATGTCCACCGGCTTGACGATGAAGCCCGCCGCGCCCAGCCGGTACGACGCCACCACGTCCCGCTCGACTTCCGACGTGGTCAGCACCACCACGGGGATGGAGCCGAATTCCTCGCGCTTCTTGATTTCCTCAAGGAATTCCCGGCCGTTCATC
>JADGDA010000265.1 GCA_015228695.1 Alphaproteobacteria bacterium | reverse complement strand
TTCTGGTCGAGGATGAGCCGCAGGCGGCGAAGACCATCGAGCTTGCTCTGCGGGGCGAGGGCATGGTGGTGGACACCACCGGCCTCGGCGAGGACGGTCTGGAGATCGCCAAGCTCTACGACTACGACGTCGTCATTCTGGATCTGGTCTTGCCGGACATGGACGGCTACGAGGTCCTGCGGCGGCTGCGCTCGGCCAGGGTGGAGACCCCGGTTCTCATTCTGTCTGGTCTCAGCGGCGCGGACAAGAAGGTGAAGGGGCTGGGGATCGGGGCCGACGACTATCTCACCAAGCCCTTCGACAAAAGCGAACTGGTGGCGCGCATCCAGGCCATCGTCCGCCGCTCGAAGGGTCACTCGGAATCGGTCATCCGCACCGGCGGGCTGGAGCTGAACCTGGAAGGGCGGTCCGCTTCCGTGAAGGGGGTTCCCCTGCACCTGACGGGGAAGGAGTACGGCATTCTCGAACTCCTGTCCCTGCGCAAGGGAACGACCCTGACCAAGGAAATGTTCCTCAATCATCTCTACGGCGGGATCGACGAGCCCGAGTTCAAGATCATCGACGTCTTCATCTGCAAGCTGCGCAAGAAACTGTCCGTCGCCACGGGCGGGGAGAACTACATCGAGACGGTGTGGGGGCGCGGCTATGTGCTGCGCGATCCGGGGGAGGCCCAGTCCCCGGAAAAGCGCAAGGTCTCCGCAGGCGGGAAGGCCTGATCGAAATCGCTGTTTCCGGGGCGGAACCCAGGCAGAATAGGCGGACAACAGGATGACGGACCCGACGGCGCAAACGCCCGCCCGCCTGCACGGACTTCTGGAACAATCGGCCGAGGCATGGGGAAAGGGGCTGGTCGTCGTTGACAGCGATCTCGGGATCGTCCTGTGCAACGACCGGGCGCGGGAGCTGATGAAGTTCCCGGAGGGGGTCGGCGTCGTCGGCCAGTCCTTCGTATCGACCCTCTGCTTTCTTGCCCTGGGCGCTGATGCCGCCACGTCGGAGGCGCGGGAGGCGATCGGAAACCAGCTTCTGCCCGTCATTCAGCAGGAGCCCTGGTCCGCAGACCGGATCGAGACCGGGGGCACGGTGATCGAGGTCGGCTATACCCCGCTTTCGGGCGGAGGTTTCGTCTACACCTTCGAGGACGTGACCGAGGCCCGGCTGCTGGTCGAGCGCAACCGGCGTCTCGCCAGGGCTCATATGGTCGCGCTGGCCAATCTCGCCGAATCCCTCGACACCAATGCCGGGGACCACGTCCTTCGGGTGGCGCGGATGGCGGAGGAAATCAGCCGCATTCTCTTCGAGCAGGGCGAATTCCCGGACATCCTGGACGGCTTCTTCCGCGAGCAGATCGGGACCGCGAGCATCGCCCACGACGTGGGCAAGATCGGGGTTCCCGATCACGTTCTGCTGAAGCCCGGTCCGCTGGACGCCGACGAGCGGGCGATCATGAACCGTCACGTCGACTCAGGGAGGGCCATTCTCGAAAAGGCCAGCCTTTTGGTGGATGGCGCGCTGCACATCGGTCTCGGCATCGAGATCGCCGAGACCCATCACGAATGCTTCGACGGCTCCGGCTATCCGAGGAAACTGGCGGGGGACGCCATTCCCCTGGCCGGGCGGATCGTCGCCGTCTGCGACGTGTTCGACGCCCTGTCCCACAGACGCCCCCACAAGAGGCCCTGGCCGGTCCGTCTGGCCATCGCCTATATCCGGGAAAGGTCCGGGACCCAGTTCGATCCCAAGGTGGTCAAGGCCTTCGAGGCCGTGATGGAGATGCGCCGCCGGGTGATCCTGCTGCGATGGGAGGCTCCCCTGCGCCTCGGCCACCCGGACATCGACGAGGACCGGCGCGGACTGGTCAGCCTCGTCAACCAACTCGCCAGCGCCGAAAGCCTGCGCGACCGCTCCGCCGTCGAGATGGTCCTCGATGAGGTACTCGGCCACCTCCATGCCTGCTTCCGCAGTGAGGAGGAGGCCATGCGCCAGGGCGGCTATCCGGACGTGGAGCGCCACGCGGCGCTTCACGCCGAACTGATCGACGAGGTGCGGCGTTATCGCCAGCGGTTCGTCGACTGCTTCGGCCAACCCGAGGAGGAAGGCCTTGCCGTCTATTTGTGCTCCTGGTTCCAGGAACACGTCCGCGAGGACGGCGATTTCAGGCACTACCTCGTGATCGAGGACGCGGACCCGCCAAAAATCGCCTCGCGCAGCAACGGCCTGTCATAGCGGACGCCGAGCGTCGACGTGCCGGGCGGAACGGCGACCGCCATGTGGACGCCGTTGGCGGAGACAATCGGCGTCGGGCGTCCGTCGGCGGTGGCGCGCCAGAAGGGCAGGTGGACGTTGTTGACCACCACCACGCCTCCGGCCGGGGCGGAAACGGCGATGTCGTAGCCGTCGCGGACCTTGACGAACGACGTCACCGACAAGGGATGCGGCTCCCCGAGCGAAGGGAGATCATCGGCCGACACCACCGCGCCGCGATCGGGGGCCGTTCGCGCCACCAGCTCGTGGAAGGCCTCCGTTCCCATCCCGGAAGGAACCGGGACGAGGCGGGACGCCGCGAAAACCCGGGGCAGGGCGTCCGGCAACTCGTAGACGTACACGTCGCCCGGATCGAATACGCGCTTTAGCCGAAAACGCAGATAGGCCCCGAGACCGTCGAAGAACTCCGGCCGCACCCGGCCCCACCGCTCGCGGGGGGGGACGTGCAACGGTCGCGGACCATGGGCGGACAGGGGCAGGGGGCTGAACAGGTAGCGCACGTTGGCGATGGCCAGCAGATCGAAGCGGATGCTCCGTTCCGCGTCATAGGCGGCGCCGTCCCACAGACTCCAATCCCAGCCGAGCCGCGTACCCGCGATGTGTTTCCGGTTGCCGCGCACGACGGCCAGCCAGTAATCCGACCAATGCGCCGGATTGAGGTTGAGCTGGCCGTCGAAGGCGTCGAAGCCGTAATACCCGGCCACGACGTTGGGAGACGGCATCTCTCCGAAGGTCGCGGTCCGGTAGGATCGGTCGGGCTTCCAGTCCGGTTCGGCGAGGGCGTCGATTCCGTGGAACAGGCTCTGCCCCCCCGACTGGGTCAGCCGGATCAGGTCGGAGGCGATGCGGGCGGAAAGAACGCCGAGCGCCACCGCCATGACCACCGCCGCCGGCCGCCATCCACCGCGCCGGTCCGCCCCCGGTCCGTGCGGACCCGCGAAGGCCAGCGCGGCCATCGGCGTCATGAGGGTCCCAAGGGCCAGGACCATGTACATCTGGTGGTTCAACTGGTTGAGGAACGGCAGCCCGATCCGGTCCCAGGGAAACGCATGGGCCGCCGTCATGGACGCCAGCGCCCAGACGGCGGCGGCGGCGGCCCGTCCCGCCGCCGGCGCCCCCCGCAACAGCAAGGCCCCGGCCGACGCGGCCAGGATTCCCGAGGCGATCCCGTAGCCGTGGGTCATGCGGAAGGTCTCGGCCGCAGCCATGGCGAGCGGGGCCGCCTGGGGGGCTCCCCCTCCCAGCGCCCTTTGGAGGTGGG
>JADGDA010000264.1 GCA_015228695.1 Alphaproteobacteria bacterium | reverse complement strand
GGGCCTCGGCTCCGCCGACGCCGAGGGGGGCGCCGGCTGGGCCGCCTGCTTGGGCTTGGGTTGTACCGGCGGGGCCTCGCGCCTGCCAAACATGATTACTTCTTGGCTTTCTTCGTCAAATTCTCCAACCAGTCGGAGAAGGGAGACTTTTTCTTCTGACCACCGGGGGGCGGACGTCCGGAAACCTTGGCCGCGAGTTGGCGGAATCCCTCGGCCGCCTTGCCCCCCTTCGGGTGATCGCCGACCATCTGGGCGTTGTTGAATGCTCCGGGGTAAAGACCGGCGTCGTAGTTCAGCGACACAACCGGCATCCTGCCCAGGGTCTCGCTGAAATCCTTGCCGCTCAATTCATCCTTGGAAAAGGCCCCGCAGCGGTTGAGGACCAGATGGACGGGGGCCTCCGCGCCTTTCTTCTGGATCATGTAATCGAACAAGGCTTTCGCATCCCGTAATCCGGCCAGATCGGGCAGGGTCGTGATGACCACCTCATCCGCCAGTCCCAGCGTGTCCTCCACCCAGGGCTCCCACAGGCGCGGCAGGTCCAGGATCACATAGGGGACCATCAGGCGGATGATGTTCAACACCTGTTCCAGCGCCTGGAAATGGATCGTCGCCCCGAAACGGGGCGACGACGACGAGGGCAGGAGCATCAGGTGATCGTCGTGCTTGATCATCAGCTTCTCAAGCAGGGTCGAGTCAAGACGATCCGGCTGGTTCAAGGCATCGGTGACCGTCTGGGTGACGGACAGATTGAACGCCATTCCCAGGGTGCCGAACACCAGATCGAGGTCCAGCAAGGCCACGTCGGAACCATAGACCTTGGTCAAGGCCCACGCGGTGTTGTGGGCGACGGTGCTCGATCCCGCTCCGCCGCGGGCGCCGAAAAAGGCGATCACCTTGCCGCGCGGGGCGGATGAAGGCTCGGCGTAGATCCCGTCGAGGCTCTCGACGATCTGCCGCGCGGTGAGGGGCAGGACGAGGTAGTCGCTGATTCCCTGGGAAATCAGGGTCCGATAGCAGGCGATGTTGTTGATGGGGGCCGCCACGATCACCTTGGTGGTGGCTTGGCACACGTCGGCCAGACCCGCCAAGCATTCGAAAAGAAGGTCCTGATCCGGGCCGCTTTCGACGACGATGACGTCCGGGGTGGGCTTGTCGGCGTAGTGCTCGACCGCCACCTCCAACCCTCCGGGGAGGATGTCGATCCGCGAGCGCGACAACAGGTGATCGCCGCGCGCCCCCTCCACGGCGGCCTGGAAACCATCCGTCAGAACGAAGACATCGATGGACAGCTTGTAAATCACGTCCCCATCCCGCCGGTTGCCACCCCTGGTCTCCTGAAAGTTCGGGAAAATCCTACTTGTCGGCCGCGACCTCGCTGACGGCGGCGTTGACCTTCGCCGGGTTCTCCACGATCTTGCCCTGCTGATACGCGCCGACGACGGAGGAGGACCTGGCCCCGTCGCGGGCCTCCGCCTGACGCGAGCGGAGGAGATCGCGCGGGTTGCGCACCATGAGGCCGATGTTCCGCTGGACGGAACAGCCGAAGCTGTCCAGCGGCCCGTTTCCGGGATTGAAGCTGGAACTTTCGCTCCAGTCGCCGCATTGAGGAACCTGGGCCACATAGGCCCGGTAATTGAGAAGGACCCGGCCGTCGTCCGCGCCGGGTTCCTTGCCGTCGGCCTTGGCGGCGGGAACGGTGTGGACCGCGATTTCACTGGCGCGCAGGCCAAGAGCTTCCAATCTGGCGGAGACGTCGAACGCGCGCTCGGAGGAGCCCTTGCCCTCCGGCAGAACGATTTCCACTTGGCCGTCCCCCCGGGTGAGGAAATTGTCCGCGAAAACCGCCAGCCGCTGCTCGTCGAAACGGGACAGCGGCACCCCCGGCGAAGGCAGGTGCAGGGACAGGCTGAACGACCTCTTATCGACGACGATGGGGTGGTTGGCCCGATAATCGGGCGTCATGTCCTCGCAGGCCGTCACGACGGCGAGCGTCAGGGCAAGAGCCATCGCCCCAAGGGCCAGGCGTCCCGTGTTCCCTCGTCCGTTCACCGGAGTTCCCATGACAACCTCCTGCCTAATCCAGAATATAACCGAACGGGCCGCGAATGGCATCCGCCGGCGGGGGGGCCGTTCCATCGGAGTAGATGTGATGCAACTGTCCCAGCAGGTACAGGTCCAGGTCGCTCGCCGGGGTGAAGCCATCGGTCGGGAAGGCCATCGAGGTCCCGTCCACCGGATTGACCACGAACGCCGTCACCACCACCACGAGTTCGGATTCGCTGCGCTGGAACGTCGTCGAGCGGAACAGCGGCCCCAGGATGGGGAGGTCCTTGAGCCCCGGGAATCCATTGATGGTCTCCTCCATCCCGTTCTGCAACATGCCGGCGATCATCAGACTGCCGCCGCTTGGCAGTTCGACGGAGGTCTCGGCGCGGCGCACCTTGAGACCGTTGATGGTCACGGACTGGATGACGACGGAAATGGCGGTGTCGATGGAACTGACCTCGCTGGAGAGCTTGAGGTTGATCTTCCCGTCGGACAGGACGACCGGCTGAAAACCGAGGGAGACGCCGAACGGCTTCCACGAGATGGTCAGCGCGCCCGTGCTGCTCACGCCGCCGATCACCGGGTATTCGCCGCCGGCCAGCATCTTCGCGGTTTCGCCGGAGATCGCGGTCAGGTTCGGTTCCGCCAGGGTCTTGATCAGACCCTGACGCTCAAGGGCCTCGAACAGCGACGACAGGTTCTGGGATCGGGCGATGTTCAGGCTGCCGAGATAGTTTCTCAGGCCGGAAGTGGCCGTCGCGGCAGTGGTCAGGCCGGTGCCCAGGGGCATGGTGCCGATGGCCAGGGCGGTGGTGCCCAATCCGAGGTTGGCGACGCTGGTATAAAAGCCCAATTCCTTCAAGGCCGTTTTCTGCATCTCCGCGACCCGGACCCGCAGGAGCACTTGCTGTTCGCCCATTACCTTCAGCAGGTTGACGAGGTGGGAGTCCTCCTTGACGAAACGTCGAGCGATCTGCGCCGCCTGGGCGGCCGCCCCGTCCGAACGGACGCTTCCGGTCAGAAAGATCGTCTCTCCGCTCGATTCGATCGACGCCTTTTCGTTGGGAAGCAGTCTCTTCAGCATCGCTCTCAGGGTGTCGATGTCGACGTGCACATGAACCGCCGTGCGCAGGACGACCTTGCCGTTACGGTCCAGGAAGACCACGTCGGTCTGGCCGACGCTCTTGCCCATGACGAAAATCTGTCGTGGCCTCTTGACCACCACGTCGGCGATTCCGCCGTTGCCGACCACGACGTCCCGCGCATCGACCGGAAGCTCGATCATCCGCGATTGGTCGACCGGCACGTTGATGACCTCTCCCTCGGTCACGGCCACCTTCTGGACCTCGGCCGGGACCACCTCGCCCGAGGGGAGAACCGGGACGCCGAGCGGGGAGTGTCCAAGGGGGATCACCGCGACGGGCTCGCGCGGGGCGGCCTTGGGAGCGGGAGGCTCGCTCGGGGGCGGCACGACAATGGACGTGGGGGGAGGGG
>JADGDA010000263.1 GCA_015228695.1 Alphaproteobacteria bacterium | reverse complement strand
TGTGGCTCTTCGCTGTTTCACGTGGATTTCATAAGGATGTCGATGGGGGCGGCGCTGAGGTAGGTCACGGTGATAAAGGTGAAGAAAAAACGCTGACGGAAGCGGGAAAAAAAGTTACCCTTGCCCGGTCTATGAACGGAGTCCGCGCGGCCATGCGTCCTTGGATTTTCACGCTTCTGCTGTGTTTCTCGTCCGTTCCGGCCCTGGCCGGGCCAAAGGACACCGTCGAATTGAGCGGACGGGTCTGCGTGGAGGACGCCAACACGCTCTATGTCGGCGGCATGCGCCGCAAGCAGGGATGCGAGGGGGGGGACCCCGTGCGTCTGCGCGGGGCCGACGCGCCCGACCTGGATCAAAGCTGCACGTCGCTGGACGGCCGCGAGTGGTACTGCGGCCGCGCGGCCGCGGCCAACCTCCTGGAACTGGTCAAGAATCAGGATATCCGCTGCCAGGGAACCGAGAAGGACCGCCACGGCCGCCTGCTCGCGGTCTGCTGGAAAGGCAAGATGGACATCGCCCGGGAAATGGTCCGGCTGGGCTGGGCGATGGCGGACCGGGAGGAGAGGACCTACCGGACCGAGGAAAGCAACGCCCACATCGCCGCGCTCGGCCTTTGGCAAGGCAAGTTCGATGACCCGACCGACTGGCGCCTCCGGCGGGGTCGCCGGTAGTCAACGGAGAAACTCCAGATGCCCATGCTCAGGATTCAGACCAATCAGCCCGTGGACGCCAAACAGGGGGAGGCCCTTGTCGCCGAGGCCTCCCGCGCTGTCGCGGCCATGCTCGGCAAGCCGGAACGCTATGTGATGGTCGCGCTCGAACCGTGCGCGGCCATGGCCTTCGCGGGGGACTCCTCCCCCCTGGCCTACCTGGAGCTGAAAAGCATCGGACTGCCGCAGGGGCGCACGGCCGCCCTGTCCCAATCGCTGTGCGCGTTCGTGACCAAGGCCCTCGGCGTTCCCGCCGAGCGGGTCTACATCGAATTCGCCGACGCCACCGGCGGCATGTGGGGATGGAACGGCACGACGTTCTGAGAGCCTCGAAAAACCGGGAAGAAGACCCCTTTTTCCTCATCTGGACTAGTGCGCCCCGTCCCTTCGCCGTGCTATAGGCTGCTCCGGTTTCACCCGAACAGCAGTCATCGAGGTCGTCGCATGTCCGCATCCGCCACTCCCATCCGCCGCGCCCTGTTTTCGGTTTCCGACAAAACCGGCCTGATCGCGTTCGCCAGGTTTCTGGCGGAGCGCGGGGTCCATCTTCTGTCCACGGGGGGCACCGCCAAGGCGATCCGCGATGCCGGACTTGCGGTGACCGAGGTCGCCGACCACACCGGCTTCCCGGAAATGCTGGACGGGCGGGTCAAGACCCTGCATCCGGCGATCCACGGCGGACTTCTGGGCATCCGTGGCAACGCCGAGCACGAAAAGGCCATGGCCGAGCACAAGATCGCCCCCATCGATCTTCTGGTGGTCAACCTTTACCCGTTCGAGGCCACCGTGGCGAAGGGCGCCGACTTCGAAACCTGCATCGAGAACATCGACATCGGCGGCCCGGCCCTGATCCGGGGAGCCGCCAAGAACCACGAGAGCGTCACCGTGGTCGTGGACGCCGCCGACTATCAGGCGGTGATGGACGAGATGACCGGCAACGGGGGCGCCACCTCCCCGGCGCTGCGCCGCCGGCTGGCCGCGACCGCCTATGCCCGCACCGGGGCCTACGACGCCGCCATTTCCGGCTGGTTCGCCGCCCAACTGGGCGAGACCTTCCCCCACCGCATCGCCTTCGGCGGCGAATTGCGGCAGACGTTGCGCTACGGGGAGAACCCGCACCAGCAGGCGGCCTACTACACCTCGGGAACCGGCCGTCCGGGCCTCGGCACGGCGGTCCAGGTCCAGGGCAAGGAACTGAGCTACAACAACCTGGGCGACACCGACGCCGCCATCGAGCTGGCCGCCGAGTTCACCCAACCGGCCGTCGCCATCATCAAGCATGCCAACCCGTGCGGCGTCGCCGTCGGCTCCGACCTGAGGCAGGCCTACGAGCGGGCCCTGGCCTGCGACCCGACCTCGGCATTCGGCGGCATCGTCGCCGTCAACCGCCCCCTCGACGCCGCGACCGCAGCCGAGATCGCCAAGATCTTCACCGAGGTCGTGGTGGCCCCCGAGGCCGACGAGGCGGCGCGCGCCGTCTTCGCCGCGAAGAAGAACCTGCGCCTCATGCTCACCGGCGGCATGCCCGACCCCCACGAGCCGGGCATGACCCTGCGCTCGGTCGGCGGCGGCTATCTGTTGCAGAACCGGGACAACGGCCATGTGCGCCGCGAGGACTTGAAGGTCGTCACCCGCAGGGCTCCGTCCGATCGGGAGCTCGAAGACCTTCTGTTCGCCTTCACCGTATGCAAGCACGTCAAGTCGAACGCCATCGTCTACGTCAAGAACGGAGCCACCGTGGGGATCGGCGCCGGGCAGATGAGCCGGGTCGATTCGTCCCGGATCGCCTCGTGGAAGGCTTCCGAGGCGTCCAAGGAGGCCGGCCTGCCCGAATCGAGCACGATCGGGTCCGTGGTCGCTTCCGACGCCTTCTTCCCCTTTGCCGACGGCCTGCTGGCGGCGGCGGCGGCGGGAGCGACGGCGGTCATCCAGCCCGGCGGCTCCGTGCGCGACAACGAGGTCATCGCCGCCGCCGACGAAAAGGGGCTGGCCATGGTCTTCACCGGCATGCGCCATTTCCGCCATTGATTTGGGTTTAATTGGGACCCCAATGGGGGTACGATGCCCGCCGCCCGGGTGGCGCAGGACGCCCGGGGGGTGTTTCGACTGGGGAACGGACAGGAAATGAGTGGTGCTCTTGCAAACGTGAAGATCGTCCTGATCGAGGCCAGCCTCGACATGCGGAACATGATGGTGAAGATTCTCCGCGACCAGGGCGCCAACCGCCTGGAGCCGTTCAACAACGTGGTCCCGGCGCTCACCTTTCTCAAGGAATCCTCCGTGGACCTCATTCTTTGCGAGATGGAGCAATCTCCCCTCGACGGAACGGCCTTCGCCCAGGCGCTGCGCAGCGGAAAGGCCGGACCGAATACCCAGACTCCCCTCCTCCTGACCGCCGCCGACAACGACATGGCCCGGATCAAGGAGGCGATCGCCGCCGGGGCCAGCAATATCCTCCTCCGGCCCTATTCCGCGGCGGACCTGGTGAAACGGGTCAGGAAACTGGCCAATCGGTAATTCCTTCGGGCTTCGCGCGGAGAGAGCCGCGCCGCCCCGTCCGGCGCACGCCGTCGCCATTGCAGAGGCTTTCCCCATGCGCGTGGTGTTTTCCCTTCTTCTTGCCGCCGGACTATCCGTTCTTCCGCTGTCCGGCGGGCGCGCGGCGGAGACGCCGGTGTTTTCTCCGGCCCAGGTGGAGGCGTTGGAGAAGATCATCCGCAAGACCATCGTCGATCACCCCGAAATCCTGGTCGAGGCCGCGCAGGCCCTTCAGGAGAAGGAGGAAGGCCTGCGCTCGGCCCAGGCCCGCGCCGCGATCGCCAAATTGCGTCCGGAG
>JADGDA010000262.1 GCA_015228695.1 Alphaproteobacteria bacterium | reverse complement strand
GCAGCACTCTCGCCCGCAAGCGCCGATCCCGCCTCCTCGGTGGTGGTCCGCATGGAGCGGCCGACCTGCTCCAGACTGTCCTTGATGGCCCGGGCCGCGTCGGCTAGCCCCTGACTCGCAGACAGCAGTTGGCTGTCGAGCGTTTCCCGAGTCCGGTCCACGTCCCTGTTTACGGTCTCGACGATGCGATTCATGCCCTCGGTCATTGCCAATGCGGCGCTACGCATGTCGCCGGCTGCGTCGGCGATCTGCGACGGCAGGGCCGACAGGGTTTCCGCGACCGCCTTGATCTCCTGACCGGCGGACTGCGTGACCACCGACCCGAACTCGCCGGTCATCGTGCGCAGGGCGTCTTCATTCATCGACTGCATGCCATGAAGGGCTTCGGCGACCGGGGCCATTGCCTTCTCCATCACAGTGGGCATTCGTTCAGTGAGGGCATCGGCGACTGCCGTGTTCATGACCATCGGCATCGTGTTCGTAAGCACCTGCTCGACGGAGGTGGTCATCACGCCGGGCATCGATCTGGTCAGAGCGTCCTCAAGCGCCTGCGTCATGTTGAACCTGAATTGTCCCGTGAATTCGCGCAGGTGTCCCGACTGTTCCCGTATCTCGACGTAGGTCCGGCTGGCGATCATTTCCGGCGTCACCGTCATGGTCACCCGCTCGAGTTCGCGGTTCAATTCGTCGAATTTACCACCGACCAGGCGCAACCATCGGCGCTCGCAGATGCCGATGATGATGCCGCTGGCAAGCCCAGCGATGGAGGTCCAGAACTTGAACGATGCCGTCTTCAGCAACTCTGCCAGAGCAACCTGAATCTGGTGCGACTGTGCGTCGGCAGCCACGGCCGAGGCTGATCCCACTACCTGGTTGATGGCATCGGACGCCAGGGCGAGCGCCGCGACGAGACCGAAGAAGGTGAGAAGCAGACCGAGACTGATGAATATTCCACTGAGATGTCCAATCCACTTCAGATGTAATCCAGCATGCTCCGCATCGTCCAGATTGATGAACACGGATGGTCGTACAGTGACTTCAATGGCCTGGCGTTCCCTGGCATCCTGCACGAGGAAAGTCTCGACGAACTTGTTCCAACCATGTTCAAGGAAATCCCTTTTCTTCATAATGGCGTCGAATTCATAGAATCGCTCGCTGAATTGCTGCCGATCCAGCGGTCGAAGAAATTTTATAGGCTTGTTCAACGTCGCCAGTGCAGGCCATATTTGGAGGAGTCTATAGCCTGCCAAAATAATGATGGCTGTTCCCGCCATCGAGGCAGCCAGCGTGGGCGCAACATTTTCCTGCCTGAACCACTTCAGAAGGGGTTGCATGTGCTCCAGGACCACCGGGCCAACTGCGCCCGTGATCCAATCAACGATTGGACCACCTGCCGAAAGAACGGAATCCATTGCTTCCCCTCAAGCATAAAATTTCCCGCAGTTATCTCCAGGCGGTTCCGGCCGGTTTTCCGTTTCGTATGGGCATTGGGAATCACTCCACACATGTGATTTGCCGTGCCACGACGCAATGTCTACGACCAATAAGCCGTACCGGCAAGCGGGCATTGCACCCCGTCAGGAAGGTTGCGTAGCGTTATCACGGCCAGTGGGTGGCCTGACCGCGCCAACGTTCTGGCCGGTCCGCCTGTTGGCAATGGCCGAGGCGGATTTCGAGGGCATCGTCCCTGGACCGCCCAGCGTTTCAGGGCCGGCCAAGCGCTGACCCGCACGGAGACCTTGTCCGAAGCCCTGGCGGCCCTCAGCGGCGGTCCGGCCACCATCGGCGTCAAGGCGCGGGGCGACATCGGCCTGGGCCTTCATACGCTGCATGTGGCCCGTCTTGGCCGCAAGGGGCGACGTTTCATTCTGTTCCGCATCGGCTCGTCGGAGGGCAGGCCGTCCATCGACGTTCTTCGCGTCCTTCATGACGCCATGGACATCGCCCGACATCTGTCGATCGACGAGCCGGATAACATCGCCAGATAACGGCCGAAAATGCCAAGCAATCCCGTTTGGTACTGCTGATTCGAGCATCCCCCTCCCTTACCCAGAACAAATGACGCACAAAATTATCCTCAATGCGGAGTTCTGCTCCGAAAGCGCACCTTCACGCCCACCTAGTGCATTGACGCAAACAGAGGATTCACAACGATGCTGCGGCATGCGATAGTGGGGGCATGGCACAGATCGTCAGCATCCTCCTCGGAGCCGAAGACCGCGAGCGTTTGTCCGCCGTCGTCGGTGATCGCAACCGTCCGCAGAAGCACGTCCAGCGGGCCAACATTGTTCTTCTGTCGGCGGAGAAATTGTTCGTCCTTTAGATAGCCCGAACGACTGGCACCAGCCGACCAGCGGTCTGGCGCTGGCAGCAGCGATTTGCCGAGGAAGGCGTCGATGGCCTGTTGCGCGACAAGACGCGCAAGCCCGGCAAGGGCCCCCTCGCACCAGCGACGGTAGCCCGCATCCTGGCACTGCCCTGCGCCGAGCCTCCCGGCCAAGTCACTCACTGGACCGGCCGTGCCGTCGCTAAAGCCGTCGGCGTCAGTTTGCGCGCCGTGCAGCGGATCTGGCAGGCCAGCCGGCTGCAGCCACACCGCATCCGCACCTTCAAAAAGTCCAATGATCCGGCCTTCGCCGAGAAGATCGAGGATATCGTCGGCCTCTATATGAACCCGCCCGCCCATGCCGTCGTCGTCTCCATCGACGAGAAGAGCCAAATCCAGGCACTCGATCGCACACAGCCCGGTCTGCCGCTGAAACCTGGAAAGTGCGGTACGATGACCCACGACTACAAGCGTAACGGCACTACCACTTTGTTTGCCGCCCTCAATATTCTCGACGGCACCGTCATCGGTCGCTGTATGCCCAAGCATACCCACAAGGAATTCATCAAATTTCTCAATGCCGTGGAGCGAGCCGTTCCGGCGGGAAAGATCATCCACGCCATCGCCGACAACTACGCCACCCACAAACACCCAAAGGTCAAGGAATGGCTGGCCGATCATCCACGTTGGGTCTTTCATTTCACCCCGACATCCAGTTCCTGGCTCAACGCCGTCGAAAATTTCTTCTCCATCATCACCCGCCAGCGCATTCGGCGCGGGGCCTTCAAGTCGGTCAGCGATCTGCAGGACGCGATCCGTCGATACATTCGCCAGCATAACAAAAATCCAAAGCCCTTCGTTTGGACCAAGCCTGCCGATGTCATCCTCGCCAAACTACAGCGTCTGCCTGTTGTATTATCTGTTTGAGTCAATGCACTAGAGTCTTCGTCATCGAAGTACAGGATTTCTGCGCCATAAAAAGTTTTAATGGCCCACAGCGTTCACCGTTCCCGTAGCGCCTGTTGCGACGATGCTCGAATCGGTTTCAACAGATAATCGAGCACGGTTTTCTCTCCAGCGCGAATGTCGGCCTGCACGTTCATACCAACCAGCACCTTGCGACTGGCATCGTCACCAACATGATCCCGTTCCAGACTGACGATACCCTTGTAGTAGGTGACGTTGTTGGCCTCGTCGAACGAGGTCGCCGAAATATCTTCCAG
>JADGDA010000261.1 GCA_015228695.1 Alphaproteobacteria bacterium | reverse complement strand
ATTGGGGACGCACAAGTTAACTTTTTGTTAACTTGGATTCGTTGCCCTTGGCCCAAGAGGGCCATCCTTGACAGACACTGCGCACGGTGTCACGCCGGGCAGGTTCTTTCCCTCGAAAATCCACTTGCGACGTCGAGGAAGGTGCCAGGTTGTTTCGCATAGCCGCCTGAGAGGAGTCGTCAGTCGGGGGTCTTTTCCCGGAAATAGGCCCACCGCTTCTTGCCGTCCCGGTTTTCCAGCACGTTCATCAGCGCCAGAACGGCCCTGCGGTCGTATTTCTTTCCGGTTTGGGAGAACAGGATTTCCGACACCTTGTCGAACGTCAGGGGATCGCGCCATGCCCGGGGGCTCACCATGCCGACGAAGGTGTTGGCGACGGCGACGATGCGGGAGGTGATCAGAATGTTCTCCCCTTGAATCTGCAATGGGCCGGTCCCATCCCAGAACTCGCCGATCTCGCGGATGGTTTCCACCACCGGGCCGTCGAAATCCACCCCATCGAGAAGCTCGCCGCTGACCACGAAGCTCCGGGCCAGCAGTTCCCGTTCCTCGGGGGTGAGTTGCCCGCTCTTGGTCAGAAGTTCGGCCGGAATGAAAATCTTGCCGACGTTCATCAGCCGTCCGGCCAGACCGACGGTGCTGGTGGCGACCGGATCGAGGCCCATCTCGGAAGCGATGCTGCTCGCCACCTCGGCCACCCGTTCCGAGTGGTGGGCGGAATAGGGATCGCGGCGGTCGACCACGCTCACCAGGGTGTTGGTGAGCTGTTTCAAGACGTTTTCCCGGCGTTCGCGCTCGCGGACGACGGCGGTGACGTCCTCGATGATCATCAGCACGCTCGGGGGCTGGTCGCGGTCCCCTTTCAGGGGGATGTGCTCACACTTCAGGACGCGGAAGCCCCCGCCGGGCTCGTCGAAGGTATGGGAGCTGGACATGCGCTCCCCCTTCAGCAGCACTTCCCGGTTGACGTCCATCAGGGCATGGGCCTTCACGGGACCGATGACCGCGCTCATGGTCTTGCCCAGCATGTCCTCGGGCGTGGAGCCGACGTCGTCGGCGGCCGCCTTGTTGGCGAAGGAGTAAACGCCCTCCGCGTTCACGGTGACGATCCCGGTCGGCTGCCCGTCCGTCACCACCTTCATGAAGGTGCTCAGATTCTCGAACCGGTCGGCGGCCTGCTTGAAGCGCACGGCGGCCTCGGCCGCGCGCACCGAGGTGCCGTGCCGCCAGACCGCGATCATCGCCACGCTGACGCCGACGATGATCAGAACGAACACGATCAGGATGGTCCGGCCGCGGGTTTCGGTCTCCGCCAGGGTTTCCGCCGTGGTGACCGAACGCATGAGAATCCAGGGAGTCCCCTTGACGGGCCGGCTCGTGACCAGCACCTCCTTCCCGGCGTAATCCTTCTTGACCCCGAAGCCTCCGGGGACGTTGACGGCGAAGGCGGCCGCCAGATCGGGGGTGTCCAGCGCCATGGTGCGCCCCAGCGGATCGGTGCCGTCGCGCAACGGCGATAAGTGTTCGACCGTGGCGCCCGCCTTGCGGAGGAGGATGCTTTCCGCCGTTTTTTCCACCTCGCCCGGCTGCTCCAGACGCTTGTAGAGGTCGGCCCCCACCACCCGGAGCCCGACCACCGCGCCCACGGCGTCGGTCGCGCTGCTGGCCTGCACGGACAGCACCGGAAGCACGAAACCGACGGTCGGAAGATTGGTCGCCCCCAGATAGACGTCCACGAACGACGCCTCGCCCGACAACGCCTTGGCGACGGCGGTCCGGACCTGCGGCGGCAGGGGCGGCATTCCCGGAGTGCCGACGATGAGCTGCCCCTTGCTGTCCGTCAGGGCGATCCCCGCCTCTCCCGCCCGCTCGACATTGGCGGAGACCTCGGCCGGCCGGGCCGGGGGCACGAAGCCGCTGCGACTCGCCGTCGCCGTCAGAAGATTGCGCAGATACCCGGTCTCCGCCGTATCCTCCGGGGCCTGCGCCCCGGCCTCGGACGCGACGATCATGGACAGATAGAGTTGCAGCGACGCATTTTCGGCCAGCTCGCGCATGACCCCAAAATTCTGTTCGACCCAGTCGGCAAGGTCGGACGTGCGGCTGTCGGCCACGATTCCCATCCGCACCTGCCAGCTTTGCAGGTCCCGCTGCCGTTCCTGCTCGACGAATCGGAAAGCGAAATAGAGGCTGGCGGCAATGATGACGATCAGCCCGAGCGCGCCGATCGCCATCCCGCGACCGCTCCGCCCTCCCCGAGTCTCTCCGCCAAGAGTCTCACCGGCACGAGCCCCACCGGTGCGTTCCTGAGCTTCCCCGGACCCGCCTGCCATTTTCCGCTCCCTTATCCCTGCCGCCCTGCCTGCGGTGCGTCACGGCCTTGCCACCGACGCGCGCTCACGATACACCTGATATGCGTACGTCTGATATGCGCGAGTTTGCGTAATGGGCTGATTACACTCGAATTGGCGCTCGGAGCCAAGGGGTTATCGCGGCGGCGGCGATGATGCCGCCCCGTTCCGGCGGGTCCTGACCCCCAGGCCCCGGATCTGCACAGGACGCCGAGATGCGGTGGTGGTTCCTTATCCTTGTCCCTGCGCTTGTCATCCCGCCGCTCGGCCGGGCGCGGGCGGACGCGCCCGGGCTCTTTGGAACGTCGGAGAAAGAGTCCTCCAACATGAGCCTGTTCACCAACTGGAACCAGGCCGTCGCGCGGGCCGTCGAGGAGAAGAGCAAGCTTGCGGGAACCTGCGACGACAAGAAAATGAACGCCTGTCACTACAAAGTTCTGCTGGATTTCACGGAGAAAATACGCGACAAAGATGATCTTTTCAAAATAAAAAATGTCAACGACTTTATGAACAGGGCAAAGTACGTAACCGATCAGATCAACTATAATGCGCCAGATTACTGGGCGTCTCCTGGGCAATTCATTGAAAAGCAGGGGGACTGCGAGGACTACGCCATCGCGAAATACATCGCCCTCAAGTTGGCCGGGTTTCCCGCCGACAAGATGCGAGTCGTCGCCGTGCAGGACTTGAACCTGAAGGTCGGCCACGCCGTCCTTGCCGTGTATGTGGATGGGAAGGCCCTCATTCTGGACAATCAGATCAAGCAGGTGGTCGACTCCTCCTCCGTCAAGCACTATCAGCCCGTCTTCTCGATCAACGAAAAGGCGTGGTGGCGGCACACGAAATAGCGGGGAGGTCCCGGACCCGCAATTCGTTGGCGCCGCCGCGCGGGACGATGTAATACGGTTTCCTGGCGTCCGAACCGGTAAGACCATGGAGAGCCGCTTGTCCCGTCTGTATGTCTCGACCCCCATCTACTACGTCAACGGCGATCCCCATATCGGCCACGCCCACACCTCCATCATGGCCGACATCCTGAAACGGGCGGCGCTGATGCGCGGGAAGGAGTGCCTTCTCAGCACCGGCACCGACGAGCACGGGCAGAAGAACCAGACGGCGGCGGAGGCGAGCGGCCTGAGCCCCCAGGCGTACCAGGATCGCCAGTCGGCGCTGTTCCGCGACCTGTTCGACCGCCTGAACGTGAGC
>JADGDA010000260.1 GCA_015228695.1 Alphaproteobacteria bacterium | reverse complement strand
CAGCACAAGGGTCAAGGGCGGCAGCGGCAAGGCGGCGAGCATGTCCGGGTCCTCCACGGGAGACGCCGTCCTAGCATAGTCGGATGATGGAGACCAGAGGGAGGGACCGGGAGAAAGTTCCCGCATTGTTCCGAAAGGGGCTTGCCAAGGAAGAACAAAAATCGTACATTCGCCGGCGTTGCGGGACGATGGGCCGTATGGGATAAAACGGGGGGATCATCATGGCGCAGAGCGCGTTGAACCTGGTCGACAAGGGTACCATGGACAAGCAAAAGGCATTGGACGCGGCGGTCAGTCAGATCGAGCGCGCCTTCGGCAGGGGCTCGATCATGCGGCTGGGGCAGCAGGCCAGCGCCCTGGACATCGAATCGGTCTCCACCGGCTCGATCGGGCTCGACATCGCCCTGGGCGTCGGGGGACTGCCGCGCGGGCGCATCATCGAGATCTACGGGCCGGAAAGCTCGGGGAAGACGACCCTGGCCATGCATGTGATCGCCGAGGCCCAGAAAACCGGCGGCGCCTGCGCCTTCATCGACGCGGAGCACGCGCTGGACCCGTCCTATGCCCGCCGCCTGGGGGTCAATTTGGACGAGCTGTTGATTTCCCAGCCCGACGCGGGCGAGCAGGCCCTGGAAATCGCCGACACCCTGGTGCGCTCCGGCGCCGTTGACGTCCTGGTGGTGGACTCGGTGGCGGCGCTGGTGCCCCGGGCCGAACTGGAGGGCGAGATGGGGGATTCCCATGTCGGCCTGCATGCCCGTCTGATGAGTCAGGCCCTGCGCAAGCTGACCGGGTCGGTGTCCCGGTCCAAGTGCATGATTATCTTCATCAACCAGATCCGGATGAAGATCGGCGTCATGTTCGGCAACCCGGAAACCACCACCGGCGGCAACGCGCTCAAGTTCTACGCTTCCGTCCGGCTGGAGATCCGGCGGATCGGCTCGATCAAGGACCGGGACGAGGTGACCGGCAATCAGACCCGCGTCAAGGTGGTCAAGAACAAGGTGGCCCCCCCCTTCAAGATGGTCGAATTCGACATCATGTACGGCGAGGGCATTTCCAAGACCGGGGAAATCCTCGACCTCGGGGTCAAGGCCGGGGTGATCGACAAATCCGGTTCGTGGTTCTCGTACAACTCGCAGCGAATCGGGCAGGGACGGGAAAACGCCAAGCAGTACCTGAAAACCAATCCCTCCACCGCAGAGGAGATCGAGGGAGCCATCCGCGCCAACGCCAACCGGATCGCGGAAGCCCTGACCGCGGGACCCGGAGAAATGGCCCCCGACGCCGAATCGGCGGAATAGCGGAGCCCCGGCTCCAGCCCGTCCGGTCGCGGGGCTTCGGACCCCGCGAAACAACCAATAATCGTCATGCGCGGGCTTGACCCGCGTGCCCACGGGCCTCCTTCCGGCTTGGGCCGGACGGCGAGGCGTGGGTGGCCGGGTCGAGCCCGGTCGGCTTTTCGTTGATCTGGATTCCGTGCCCTGATCCGGCTGGCCCCCTCGCTGGACTCGGCGGGTCGCACGCGCTACAAAAGCGGCCACCGATTGACCCGCGTCAACAGCAGGACCGCCATGGCCACCGCCAGTGAAATCCGCGCCGCCTTTCTTGGGTATTTCCATAAAAACGGCCACGAGATCGTCTCGTCCAGTCCCCTGGTGCCGAGAAACGATCCGACGCTGATGTTCACGAATTCCGGGATGGTTCAGTTCAAGAACGTCTTCACCGGACAGGAAACGCGCCCGTACACGCGGGCGACGACGTCGCAGAAATGCGTGCGCGCGGGCGGCAAGCACAACGACCTGGACAACGTCGGCCAGACGGCGCGGCATCATACCTTCTTTGAAATGCTGGGAAACTTCTCGTTCGGGGACTACTTCAAGGAAACGGCCATCGAACTGGCCTGGTCCCTGATCACCCGCGAGTTCGCCCTGCCGGTTCATCGGCTCCTGGTCACGGTTCACTCGTCGGACGAGGAGGCGGCGGGGCTGTGGCGCAGGATCGCCGGGTTGACCGATGACCGCATCATCCGGATCCCGACCTCGGACAACTTCTGGCAGATGGGCGACACCGGCCCGTGCGGTCCGTGCTCCGAAATCTTTTTCGACCATGGCGAGGCGATTCCGGGAGGTCCTCCCGGAAGTCCCGACGCGGATGGCGACCGATTCGTCGAAATCTGGAATCTGGTCTTCATGCAGTACGACCAGATCCGTCCGGGAGAGCGGCTGAACCTGCCCCATCCTTCCATCGACACGGGAATGGGATTGGAACGGACGGCGGCCGTGCTCCAGGGAAAGCACGACAACTTCGACATCGACCTCATGCGCTCCCTGATCGAGGCCACGGCGCAGGCGGCGGGGACCGACCCGGACGGACCGTTCCGGGTCTCCCACCGGGTCATCGCCGATCATCTGCGGGCCTGCGGCTTTCTCATCGCCGATGGGGTGCTGCCGTCGAACGAGGGGCGGGGCTATGTCCTGCGCCGGATCATGCGGCGGGCCATGCGCCACGCCCACCAGATGGGGTGTGCCGAGCCCCTGCTCTGGAAGTTGGTCCCCGCGCTCACGCGGGCGATGGGTCAGGCGTTCGAGGAACTGCCGCGGGCGGAGGCGCTGATCGGAGAGACGTTGAAGCTGGAGGAGACCCGCTTCAAGCAGATGCTCGACCGGGGACTGAAGCTGCTCGACGAACAGGCCGGGTCCATGGCGGCGGGGGGGACCCTGCCGGGGGACGTGGCGTTCAAGCTCTACGACACGTTCGGATTTCCCCTCGATCTGACCCAGGACGCTCTGCGGCCGCGCGGCATCGCGGTCGATCTGGACGGCTTTTCCGCCGCCATGGAGCGCCAGCGCGCCGAGGCCCGCAAGGCGTGGTCCGGCTCGGGGGAACAGGCGACGGAGGCGCTCTGGTTCGATCTGCGCGACAAGGTGGGGGCGACGGAATTCCTCGGCTACGACACCGAATCGGCCGAAGGCGGAATCGTCGCCCTGATCAGAGACGGCGTTGCCGTGGACCGGGCCGAGGCGGGCGCGAAGGTGGCGGTGGTCGCCAACCAGACTCCTTTTTATGGCGAGTCGGGCGGCCAGATGGGCGACCGGGGCGTGATCCTCGTGGGGGGAAAGGGACGGATCGCGGTCTCCGACACCCAGAAGAAACTCGGCGCCCTGCACGTTCACCTGGGCGTCATCGAGGAGGGGGCCGTTGCCGTCGGGGACGCCGCGATTTTTCAGGTCGACCGGGACCATCGCGCCGCGCTGCGCGCCCACCACTCGGCGACGCACCTCCTCCACGCGGCGCTTCGCCGGGTGCTGGGCGAACATGTGGCGCAGAAGGGATCGTTGGTGGCCGGAGACCGCCTGCGGTTCGACATCAGTCACCCCAAGGGACTCACTCCCGATGAAATCCGGGCCGTCGAGCGGCTGACCAACCGGGAAATCCGCCGCAATTCGCCCGTGGCCACCCGCCTGATGGACCCGGCGGGCGCCATTGCCGCCGGGGCAATGGCCTTGTTCGGGGAAAAGTACGGAGACGAGGTCCGCGTGGTGTCCATGGGGGGAGGAGAAGGGGCGGAGCGGGAGGCCGCCTTCTCG
>JADGDA010000025.1 GCA_015228695.1 Alphaproteobacteria bacterium | reverse complement strand
GGTCGGCTACTTCCTGCTGGTCGTGCTCGGGCGGCGGGGGCCGGTCGGCGGGTGGCTGTACGACGGATTCGGCATCACCATCGCCTTCACCTGGAAGGGCGCGGCCATCGCCTCGGCGGTGATCGCCTTTCCCCTGATGGTGCGCGCCATCCGTCTGTCGATCGAAAGCGTCGACCGGGGAGGAGGAGGGGAAGAGGTGAGCGAAAGGACCGGGACGTGAGCGTCGTCATCATCGATTACGGATCGGGCAATCTCCGTTCCGCCGCCAAGGCGTTCGAGCGGGCCGTTGCCGAGTCGGGTTCGTCCATGCGGGTGACCGTCAGCGCCGACCCTGAGGAGGTGCGCCGCGCCGACCGGGTGGTGCTGCCCGGCGTCGGCGCTTTCGGCGACTGCCGTTCGGGACTCGCGGCGGTTCCCGGCCTGACGGACGCCCTGGAGGAGTCCGTCCGTGTCCGGGCCCGGCCGTTTCTCGGAATCTGCGTCGGCATGCAGCTCATGGCGACCGTCGGCCACGAGCACGGGGACCATTCCGGCCTCGGCTGGATTCCGGGGGACGTCCATCCGATCACCCCGTCCGATCCGTCGTTGAAGGTTCCCCACATGGGATGGAACGGGCTGCGGATAGCGGCTTCGGACCACCCCCTGTTCGCGGGCGTCGAGCAGGACGCGCACGTCTATTTCGTCCACAGCTATCACATGGTCTGCGCCGATCCGGCGCATCGGCTGGCGACGGTGGATTACGGCGGCGAGGTGACCGCCGTCGTCGGCCGGGACACCATGGTCGGCACCCAGTTTCACCCCGAGAAAAGCCAAGCGGCGGGGTTGCGGCTGATCACCAATTTCCTGCGTTGGACTCCCTGACGGGCTGCGGCGAGGCGACTTTCCCATGATTCTTTTTCCGGCCATCGATCTCAAGGACGGCTCCTGCGTGCGGCTCCTGCGCGGGGCGATGGAGCAGGCGACCGTGTTCAACGCCTCTCCGGCGGACCAGGCGCGGCGGTTCCAGGCGGCGGGCTGCGAGTGGATTCACGTGGTGGACCTCAACGGCGCGTTCGCCGGGCGTCCGGTCAACGCCGACGCCGTGACCGCCATCCTGGGCGCGGTCGCGATCCCGGTGCAGCTCGGCGGCGGCATCCGCGATCTGGCGACCATCGACATGTGGCTGGGCAAGGGAGTGCGGCGGGTCATCCTCGGTACCGTGGCTCTCCGCGATCCGGCGCTGGTCAAGGACGCCTGCCGGCGGTATCCGGGGCGGGTGGCGGTGGGCATCGACGCCCGCGAGGGCTTCGTGGCCGTGGAGGGATGGGCGGAAACGTCCCGGATCACCGCCCTTGATCTGGCGCTGCGGTTTGAGGATGCCGGGGTTGCCGCCATCATCCACACCGACATCGATCGCGACGGCGCAATGGCCGGGCCGAACGTCGCCGCCACCGCCGCCCTGGCGGAGCGGCTGACGACGCCGCTGATCGTCTCGGGCGGCGTTTCCTCTCTGGACGACCTACGGGCGATCCGCGAGGCGGCCGTGCCGGGCATTGCCGGCGTCATCTCCGGGCGCGCCCTCTACGACGGGCGGATCGACCTCGCCCAGGGATTGGCGGTGTTGAAGGGACAGGGGTAAGACCATGCTGAAGATGCGGATCATCCCCTGCCTGGACGTCAAGGACGGCCGCGTCGTCAAGGGGGTCAACTTCGTGGACCTCAAGGACGCCGGGGACCCGGTCGAGCAGGCGCGTCTGTACGACCGGGAAGGCGCCGACGAGCTTTGCTTCCTCGACATCACCGCCAGCCACGAGAATCGCGACACCCTGTACGACGTGGTCAACCGCACGGCGGAGCAATGCTTCATGCCCTTGACGGTCGGCGGCGGAATCCGGGTCAACGAGGATATCCGCAAGCTGCTGCTGGCCGGAGCCGACAAGGTCTCGATCAACACCGCGGCCGTGCATCGGCCCGAATTCGTCCGCGAAGCCGCCCAGAAGTTCGGCAGCCAGTGCATCGTGGTGTCCATCGATGCCAAGCAGGTCGGGCCGGACCGCTTCGAAATCTTCACCCATGGGGGCCGCAAGCCGACCGGGATCGACGCCGTCGCCTGGGCCCGGCGCATGGCCGGGTACGGAGCCGGGGAAATCCTGCTGACCTCCATGGACCGGGACGGCACCCGCCAGGGGTTCAACATCGAACTGACCCGCGCCATCGCCGACGCCGTTTCCATCCCGGTCATCGCCTCGGGCGGGGTGGGGACGCTGGAGCACATGGTGGAAGGCATCCGGGACGGGCACGCCACCGCCGTTCTGGCGGCCTCCATCTTTCATTTCGGCGTGTTCTCGATCTCCGAGACCAAGGCGTACATGCGCGCCGCCGGCATTCCCGTGCGTCCATAGGAGAACGAGATGAACGGCGATCCGCTTCTGGACGAACTGTACGCCGTCATCGCCGGCCGGAAAGGCGGTGACCCGGCCTCGTCCTACACCGCGTCCCTGTTCGCGAAGGGGCGGCGGAAGATCGCCCAGAAGGTGGGGGAGGAAGCGATCGAAACCGCCCTTGCCGCCGTCGCCGAGACGCCGGAGCATGTAATCAGCGAAAGCGCCGATCTTTTGTACCACCTTATGGTTCTATGGGCCGACGTCGGAGTGACGCCGGGCGATGTCCGGGCCGAATTGGCGCGGCGGTTCGGGACGTCCGGCCTCGACGAAAAGAAAGCGCGGAAAAAATCCTGAGAGCCTGAAAGCGTATGGGGGAACGGGCATGGCTTACGATACCAACAACATCTTCGCCCGCATCCTGCGCGGCGAAATCCCGTGCAAGAAGGTGTACGAGGACGAATACACCCTGGCCTTCCACGACATTTCCCCCCAGGCGCCGGTCCATGTGCTGGTGATCCCGAAGGGGGCCTACGTCTCCATGGACGATCTGGCGGCCAACGGGTCCGATCGGGAAATCGCCGCGCTCTACCGCGCCGTCTCCAAGGTGGCCCACGACCTGGGAGTGGCCGCCGAGGGCTACCGGTTTCTGGTCAATTGCGGAGTCAACGGGGGGCAGGAGGTGCCCCACCTGCACGTCCACATCTTCGGCGGCCGCCGCCTCGGGCGCATGATCCAAATCGCCTAGCCGCTTGCGCTGACCGGTGTTCGAGTCGTACACTCCGCCGAATCCGGGGGGGCGGATTCTGGAATGGCCGACGAACCCAACCTGCAAAACGATATCGCGACGATGGACTTCGAGGACGCCCTGGCGGCCCTGGAGGAGATCGTGCGTCAGTTGGAGGGCGGAAAGATCCGCCTGGGCGAGGCGGTGGAAGCCTATGAGAAGGGCGTGAAGCTCAAGCTCCACTGCGAGGCCCGGTTGAACGAGGCCAAGGCCAAGGTGGACCGGATCGCCGCCGACGGGACCGCCGATGGAACCATCGCGGCCGTTCCGGCCGGGGCGGAATGGCCAGGAGGGGCGGAGTGACGGATATGAAGGAGGCAATGGCAAGCGCCGCCGCCGCGGTCAACGCGGAGATGGACCGGCTGCTGCCGATGGTGGACGGGCCCGAGTCCAGGTTGTTCGAGGCCATGCGTTATTCCACCCTGGCCGGAGGGAAGCGCCTGCGTCCGTTCCTGGTGACGAGCACGGCCCGGATTTTCGGCGTGTCGCCGTCCTCGGCGATACGGGTCGCCGCGTCGGTGGAGATGCTGCACACCTATTCCCTGATCCACGACGACCTGCCCGCCATGGACGACGACGACCTGCGCCGGGGCATGCCCACCTGCCACCGGAAATTCGACGAGGCCACGGCCATCCTGGCCGGCGACGCCCTGCTGACCCGCGCCTTCGAGATTCTGGCCGAGCCCGAGACCCACGCCGATCCGGCGGTGCGGTGCGAGCTTGTCCTGCTGCTCGGGCGCGCCTCCGGGGCCCATGGCATGGTCGGCGGGCAGATGTTCGATCTGGCGGCCAAGGACGAGGAGATGGACATGCACGCCGTCACCCGGCTTCAGCAGATGAAGACCGGGCGGCTGATCGGCTATTCCTGCGAGGCGGGAGCCGTCCTGGGCAAGGCCCCCCGGCAGGCCCGCGCCCACGTTCAGGCCTATGCCCACGACCTGGGGCTGGCGTTCCAGATCGTGGACGACCTTCTCGACGTGGAGGGCGACGCGGCGGAGATGGGGAAGGCCGCCGGCAAGGACGCGGACGCGGGGAAGGCCACGTTCGTCTCGCTGCTGGGGGTGGAGCGGGCGCGCGCCCAGGCGTCGATGCTGGTGGATCAGGCCGTCTCGCGTCTCGAGTCCTTCGACGAGAAGGCGGATTTGTTGCGCGACGTCGCCAAATTCGTCCTGGAAAGGCGGAATTGAGCGGTTCAGGAATGGGGAAACAAACGAAGTGACCGAAATCGTGAAGGGCGCGCTGCTCGACCACGTCAATCAGCCCGCCGATCTGCGCGGCTTCTCGCTGGAACAGCTCAAGCAACTCTGCGACGAGGTGCGCGCCGAGATGATCGACGCGGTCTCCCGCACGGGCGGTCACCTGGGGGCCGGTCTGGGCGTGGTGGAGCTGACGGTGGCGCTGCATTACGTGTTCAACACCCCCGACGACCGCCTGATCTGGGATGTCGGGCACCAGTGCTATCCCCACAAGCTGATCACCGGCCGCCGTTCCCGCATCCGGACCCTGCGCCAGGGCGGGGGACTGTCGGGATTCACCAAGCGCGACGAGAGCATCTACGACCCGTTCGGCGCGGGTCACAGCTCCACGTCGATCTCGGCCGGCCTGGGAATGGCCGTGGCGCAGAATCTGGACGGCCGCGACAACAAGGTCATCTGCGTCATCGGTGACGGCTCCATGAGCGCGGGGCAGGCCTACGAGGCGATGAACAACGCCGGAGCCTCCGGCAGCCGCCTGATCGTGATCCTCAACGACAACGACATGTCGATCGCGCCGCCGGTGGGGGCGATGAGCGCCTATCTGTCGCGGGTGGTCTCCTCGCCGTCGTTCCGCTCCATCCGTCACGTCGCCAAGGAGATGGTGGCCCATCTGCCGGGGCCGCTGGAGCGCGCGGCCAAGCACATCGACGAGTACGCCCGCGGGATGATCACCGGCGGCACCCTGTTCGAGGAACTGGGCTTCTACTACGTCGGTCCCATCGACGGGCACAAGCTGGAGCATCTGGTGCCGGTGCTCAAGAACGTGAGGGATTCGGAGGACCCGAAGCCGATCCTCGTCCATATGGTGACGCAGAAGGGACGCGGCTATATCCCCGCCGAGCAGGCGCCCGACAAGTACCACGGCGTCTCCAAGTTCGACGTCATCACCGGCGCCCAGGCGAAGCCCAAGACCTCCGCTCCCGACTACACGTCGGTCTACGGCATCGCCATCGCCGACGTGGCGGCCCGCGACGACCGCATCGTCGCCATCACCGCCGCCATGCCGTCGGGCACGGGGCTCGACCGGTTCGCCGAGCGGTTCCCCGACCGTTTCTTCGACGTCGGCATCGCCGAACAGCACGCGGTCACCTTCGCCGCCGGGCTGGCCTGCGAGGGCTTCAAGCCGTTCACCACCCTGTATTCCACCTTTCTCCAGCGCGCCTATGATCAAGTGGTGCACGACGTGGCCCTGCAAAGGCTTCCGGTGCGTTTCGCCATCGACCGGGCCGGGCTGGTCGGAGCGGACGGCGCGACCCACCACGGCGCGTTCGACCTCGCCAATCTGTGCGGACTGCCGGGGTTCGTGGTAATGGCGCCCGCCGACGAGGCCGAGTTGGTCCACATGGTGGCCACCGCCGCCATGATCGACGACCGCCCCTCGGCCTTCCGCTATCCCCGTGGCGAGGGCACCGGGGTCCCCCTGCCCGCCCACGGCGTTCCCCTGGAGATCGGGCGGGGCCGCATCCTCCGCGAGGGAACCTCCGTCGCCCTGCTCAGCCTCGGCACCCGGCTGGCGGAGTGCCTGCTGGCGGCCGACGATCTGGCCGCCCACGGCCTGCCCGCGACGGTGGCCGACGCCCGCTTCGCCAAGCCCCTGGACGAAGAGATGATCCGCAACCTCGCCACCTCCCACGAGGTTCTGGTAATCGTCGAGGAAGGCATGGTCGGAGGGTTCAGCTCCCTGGTCCTCCATTTCCTCGCCCGCGCCGGTCTCCTCGACGGTGGCCTCAAGGTGCGCCCGCTCACGCTTCCCGATGCCTTCATCGAGCAGGAGACGCCGAAGGCCCAACTCGAAATGGCCGGCCTGACGGCCCCCTTCATCGTCGCCGCCGCCCTTTCCGCCCTCGGCAAGAACGACTTGGCGGTCCCGGCCAGGGCGTGAAAAAGGCGCGCGGTCAGTTCTTCCCCATATCGTCCGCAAACCGGGAAAACACCTCGGCCACCGCCTCGCGGATGGCCCTGGTGGCTTCCAGGACGGACGGGTCGCGGGCGGCCCGTTCGGCGTGGTAGGTTTTCAGGATCAGGGGCTTCGGGTCGCGTCCCCGGATCAGGGCCAGTTCCATGTCCACGACCGCGAGGGCGGAGCCGTCCGGCCGCGTCACCTGTTCCAACCGGCGCAGGGCGCCCTGGACCCGATGGGTGGGGACCAGCCTCAGTTCCGGGCCGGCCACCTGTTCGGCCACTCCGCGCCGACGCAGATAGTTGACCAGTTCCTTGTGCAGCATCTCCGCCGGGGTTTCGATCCAGGAGTGGTAGCTGTACTTCAACAGGACGCCCGAGTCGTCGGTATGGACGATGGCCCGTTCGCCGATGACGCCGTCGGCGTCCAGGGGCGCCACCTCGACGACGCCCGGAAGCCGCCGCGCCGCCGCTTCCTGGGGAGCGGGGACGTCGATCCGGTAAAAGCTTTCCGGCGGCACGCTGCTGGCTGGAGCGCACGCGGCAAGTCCCAGGACGAGCGCCAGCGGCTTCGGGCGGAAATGGGATGTGAACATGGGGCCTCTTTCTCCCTGTTTCCCTAGCGCCGCGCCGGGGCTTCGTCGGCGGGGGGTTTCCCGCTCAGGATCAATCCCGGATTCTGGCGCAATTCCCGGCTGAGTTCATACATGTTGCGGCTCGCGCCCTCCAGATTTCGGGACACCGCGTCCACATGCCGGGCCAGGGCGCTCAGGATGTAGCGTAAATCCTCGGTACTGCCGTCGATGGCCTTCCGGTTGTCGGAGACCGTTCCGTTGACCGCCGTCAACACCGCGTCCAGCTTCTCCCGCGTGCCGTGCATGTCCGCGCCCAGGGCGGCGAACGTCTGCGAGGCGCGCTCGATGTTGTCCAGGGTGCGTCCGATCTTTGCCGTGTTCTCCCCCCCCGTGGAGTGGCTGAGGTTGGCGGTGAAGGCGCGGACGTTGTCGGTGATGGCGGGGGTCTTCGCCGCCAGATCCGTCGTGACCGCGCTGACGTTGGCGAGCACCGTCGGGGCGTTTTCCGTCAACGAGCCGCCCAGGGCGTCCATGTAGACGCGCAGGCTCTGAATGAGCGGCTTCAGGCCGGTCCGGTTCAGTTCCCCGAACTCGCCCGCCATTTCGGACATGGTGGAGAACAGATCGCCGGAGGCCAATCCCTCGACGGTTCCCCCGGGCGGCAGCAGGGTGGGGCTGTCCCCGGCGCGGATGTTGACGGCGACCGCCGACAGAAGCCCCGCGGAGGCGATCCGGGCGGTGCTGTTCACCGGAATCTGCCAGCCTTCCCTGACGCTCATTTCCACCCGGAAGCGGAGTTTGCCGCCTTCCCGCAGGGGAACGATGTCCTCGACCTGCCCGATGCGGAAGCCCTCGTAGAGGACCAGCGTGCCGAACTTGAGGCCGCCGACGTTGTCGAACGTCGTGTGGTAGGTGTCCGTCGTTCCCGTCCGCCCGGCCAGCAGGGCCATCGAGGCCACCATGGCGGCAAGCATGAGCAGGACGAATCCGCCCACGATGACGTAGCCGTTGCGTCCACTCTTCATCGGGTCCCCTTCATAGCAGGTCGCTCGTCAGCCGTCTCAGATACTCGTCGGGGTCGATCAGGGCCTCCTCGGTCCGGCGGTTGAGGAGGTTCTGGATGCGCCCGTTCGGGCTGTCGCGCACCTCGGCCACGGTGCCGACGGTCAGGATTTCACCCTTGTCGAGAACGCAGATGCGATCGGCGATCTTGAAGGCGCTTTCCAGTTCGTGGGTCACGATCACCACCGTCATCCCGGTGGCGTCGCGCAGCCGCAGGATCAGGTCGTCCACCGCCGACGCCACCACGGGATCGAGCCCCGCGGACGGCTCGTCGCAGAACAGGATCGCCGGGTCCATGACGACGGCGCGGGCCAGCGCCGCGCGCTTGATCATCCCTCCCGAGAGTTCGGACGGCTTCATGTTCTCGAAGTTCGCGAGGCCCACCACTTCGAGCTTCATGCGGGCCATGATCCGCATGGTGTTCTCGTCGAGGCGGGCGTGTTCCCGCAGCGGCAGCATGATGTTTTCGCCCACCGTCATCGAACTGAACAAGGCGCCCCCCTGGAAGGCGACGCCGATTTTCCGGCGGAGGGCGTGCAGTTCCATGGGCTTGATCCGGTTGATGTCCCGGCCCAGCATCCGCACCGTGCCCGAGGTCGGCCGCAAAAGGCCCAGAAGGTGATTGAGCAGGGTGCTCTTGCCCGAGCCCGATCCGCCCATGATCACCATGATCTCGCCCTCGTGGATGTCGAGGCTGATCCCGTCGAGAATCCGGCGTGTTCCGTAATGGGTGACCAGATCGGTCACCTCGATCGCCTTCACGCGCCCGGAGGCGGCTTCGTCGGACGGCATGGCGTGCTGCTCTCGGCTTGCGATGAAGGTCATTGGCGGGTCATGGCGAAAACAAAAATCATGTCGACGACGATGATCGCGCTGATGGCCTGGACCACGGCGCGGGTGGTCGCGCGGCCGACGCCCTCGGCACCGCCTTCCACCGACGAGCCGTTGGCCACTCCGATCAACGTGATCAGCACGGCGAAAATCCCGCTCTTGACCAGCCCGTGCAGGATGTCGCTCACGCGCAGGATGTTGATCGTCTGGTCAACGTAGGCGTGAAAGCTCATCCCCAGGTCGAATCCCACATAGACCCCCGCCATTCCCAGCGCCGTCAGATCGGCGAGGAAGGTGAGGGCCGGCATCATCACCACGCCCGCGATCAGCACGGGAACCACCAGAAACCGCACCGGACTGATGCCCATCACCTTGAGCACGTCCAGTTCCTGATTGATCCGCATGGACCCCAGCCGGGCCGCCAGAGCCGATCCCGACCGCCCGGCCACCAGGATGCCGGTGATCAGAGGGGCAAATTCGCGGGTGACCGACAGGGCGACGCCCGCCACCACCCGGGTTTCGGCTCCGAAGGTCCGCAGGGTATAGATGCCCTGGATCGCCAGCATGATGCCGATGGTTCCGGCCATCACCGCGACGATGGGAATGGCGTGGATGCCGACGTCCATCATCTGCGCGATCACCGCGTCCGCCCGCACCGGCTGATGCCGCCGCCATCCCATGACGAGCCAGTACAGGCTCTCGCCGAACAGCGACGCGGCATACCCGATCTCCGCCACGCCGTTCAGGGTGGTTCTGCCCACGCGCTCGGCGAGGAGAGCCAGCCCCATGGCGCTCAGCCGCCCGCCGGTTTCAGGGATTCCAGACCGTCATCGACGGTGGCGTGGATGGTGAACACCCGGTCGAGACGGGCGAGTTGGAGAACCCGCATGGCCCCTTGCCCCACCTGGGCGAGGGAAAAGCGGAGACCCTCCTGGCGCGCGGTCTGATACGCCTCGACGAGGCTCGCGACCCCGGAGGAGTCGATATAGCCCACCGCGTGCATGTCCACGATGAGGTCTTTGCCCTGTTCCAGGTGGGTGAGCAGGGACTTGCGCACCTCGGGCGAGGTCTGAAGGTCGATTTCTCCCGAAAGGGAGACGATGGTCACGCCTTGTTTTTCCTCGGCAAGAATCGTCATGTCACGGTCCCTATTCGATGCGTTTTCTCATGAGAAATTGGTTCCCGGCCCCGGCCGGCGGCGCGACGAACCCGGCATGCTCCGTAAGCTCGCGGATGAAATGGATGCCGAGCCCGCCCGGACGCAAGTCCTTCAGGTCGCGGGGCTTGATGGAGGCGGGGTCCACCGTCGGAGCGAAGTCGGTCAGACGCACCTCCAGATGGTTGCCGACACGGAACAGTTCCACCACCACGTCGCCGGAAGCGCCGTTCTTGTAGGCGTGGCGGACGACGTTCTGACACGCCTCGTCCACCGCCAGGACCAGCTCGGACACGCATTCCGGCCCGCATCCGCACAGGGATGCCGCCTCGGTCACGGCGGCCCGGATCAGCTTGAGCCGGTTCGCCCGGGCCGGGATCCGGAGCAGGAATAGAAGCCCGTCGCCCGCTTCCGTGTTCATGGCCGCTCCCCCGTCGGCGCGTCGCCGGCGTCGATCACCAGCAGGGTCAGATCGTCCCTCAGCGCGGTCCCGTTTCCGGCGATGGCGCCGGAGATGGCGGGAAGGCGGGCGCGGAGAGGGGAGGCCCGGTTTTCCAGGATCAACCGTTTCAATCCGTCGATTCCCAACATGCCGCTCCCGTTTTCGTCCGTGTAGGCTTCGGTGACCCCGTCGGTGAATATATACAAACTGCCGCCGTCCAGCATCACTTCGTCCACCGGGAAGCCTTCCGCGCCGACGATGTCCACCGTTATGCCTACCGGAGGCGCGGAGGCGGGAAAGCTCTGGAACGTTTCCCCCCGGCGTCCGAGCAACAGGGGAGGCTCATGACCGGCGTTGGCGAATCGGACAAGGCCGCTCGCGGGGTCCAGAATTCCGCCGACCATGGTGACGAACATGCCGTGGCTGCCGGTTTCGCACAGTTCGGCGTTGACGGCGGCGAGCAGTTTCCCCGGACAGTCGATGGTCTTGGCGAGACAGCGGAACAGGCTTGAGGTCTTGGCCATGAGAAGGGCGGCGTTCATGCCCTTGCCGGAGACGTCCCCGACATTGAACCAAAGACGCCCGTCGGGCATTTCCATCACGTCGTAGAAATCGCCCGAGACCAGCCGCGCCGGAAGGTTGATGGCGAAGACGGGGTGGCTGAACCGTTTGAAGGAGGGCAGGAGACCGCGTTGAATTTCCGCCGCCAGCTCCAGCTCGCGCTGCATCTTCTCCCGCTCGACCATGGCGCCGGCCAGGCGGGCGTTGAGGATCGCCAAGGCCACCGATCTCCCCAGGGCCTCCAGGAACTGGCGATCGGCTTCTCCGAACAGTTCCCCGTTCACGCGGTTGATGATCTGGATCGCTCCCAGTCTCTCCGCGCCGATGCTGATCGGGGCGCAGACGATGGAACGGGTGCGAAACCCGGTCTTTTCGTCGAAGAAGCCGTAGAAGTCCGGGTCCAGGTCCACGTCGGCCACCAATTGGGCGCTGTTCGTCTGGATCGAGCGCCCGACGATGCCGTGGGTTGCGGGCAACCTCAGCCCCTTTACATCGACCGGGCCGCGGCAGGCGTGGCACACCAGCTCGGTGCCCTCGTTCTCCAGCATGAACATGGAGGCCGCCTCGGTCTGAAGCGCGGAAGCGATGCGGCCCAGTCCCCGGTGCGCGGTCGCGTCCATGTCCTGGGACGCGGCGAACTCGCGCATCATCTCGGCCATCAGTGCCAGATGACCGGAAAATTCGGAGCCGGAAAGTTCGGGGGACGACGCAGTCACGGGAAGGACCTCCAGGTCCCCCGACTATGCCCGTTTCGCTCCCCGAGGTAAATCGCCGAAAGGGTGGATAGGCATTGACTTGGGCGGTCCCCGGCATCACGATTCGAGCCGATGGAGCGCATTCATGCAACCTGCGTCGTGGTGGAGGGTCGGGGCGTCCTGCTTCGGGGCGGGAGCGGGAGCGGGAAGTCGGATCTCGCCCTGCGCCTCATGTCCGCCGGAGCGGCCCTCGTGGCCGACGACTACGCTGATCTCGACGCGCGTGACGGCGGACTCCGGGCGACCGCTCCGCCCGCGACCGCCGGGCTGCTGGAGGTGCGGGGGCTTGGCGTCGTCGACGTGGGGTGCGTGAAGGAGGCGGAGGTGGTCCTGGTCGTCGATCTGGTGCCGCCGGACGAGGTGGAGCGAATGCCCGAAGAGAGTGCCTGCGTTTTTCTGGGATGTCCGGTCAGACGTGTTTCCCTGGCTCCGTTCGAGGCGTCCGCCGTGGCCAAGGTGACCCTGGCCGTCCGGCTGGCGGCGGGCGGGTTGGCCCTGGCCCCATGATGAACCCGTCGTCCGCCTCCGCCGGCCGCATCCCGGTCCCGCCGCCCCGCGACGAGGCCTCCGTGGTCGTGGTGACCGGTCTGTCCGGCGCGGGCAAGACGCTGGCCCTGAAGGCGTTCGAGGACATGGGCTACGAGGCGGTGGACAATCTGCCGCTGTCGCTTCTGAGCAACGTGGTGCGGCGGGGCGAGGGGCCGAGGCGGCCGCTCGCCGTCGGCATCGACATCCGCACCCGCAATTTCGGGGTCGAGCCGGTGCGGCACGTCCTCGACGCCCTGAGGAAGGAAGGCGGCGTCGATGCGCGTCTGGTCTTCATCGATTGCGAGGACGAGGTGTTGCGACGGCGCTTCACGGAAACCCGGCGCCGCCACCCGCTCGCCATCGATCGGCCGCTGACCGACGGCATCCGGCGCGAACGCCAGCTCGTTCTTCCCCTGCGGGACCGTGCCGATCTGGTCATCGACACCTCCAGCCTGCCGCCGGGCGAGTTCAAGCGCCTGCTGGAACATCACTTCAGCCCGGTCGAGGACGCCGGGTTGGGGATTTTCGTCTCCTCCTTCGCCTATCGCAGGGGGGTGCCGCGCGAGGCGGACTTGGTGTTCGACGTCCGCTTCCTGAACAATCCCCATTATGATCCCGTCTTGCGCCCGAAGACGGGGCGGGACGGCGAGGTTGCCGACTTCATCACCTCCGATCCCGCCTTTCCCGTTTTCTTCGATAATCTTTCCAGACTGCTGGAGCCCCTGTTGCCCCGCTTCGAGGCGGAGGGGAAAAGCTACCTGACCATCGCCATCGGCTGTACGGGGGGGCGGCACCGCTCGGTGTTCGTGGCGGAGCGGCTGGCCCGGTGGCTGACGGAACGGGGGGCGCGGGTCGAGTTGCGCCACCGCGAACTCGACGGGGAGCCGCCGTCGCTGGATAACGGCGGGGAACCGTCCATTGACAAGGGGTCTTCATGATCGGGATTGTACTTGTGACCCATGGGCGGCTGGCCCAGGAAATGATCGCGGCCATGGAGCATGTGGTGGGTCCGCAGCCCCATGTGGCGGCGATCTGCATCGGTCCGGACGACGACATGGCGCAGCGGCGCCAGGATATCCTGGAAAGCGTCGCCAACGTGGACGACGGCAGCGGCGTCGTGGTGCTGACCGACATGTTCGGGGGCACGCCGTCCAACCTCGCCATTTCGATCACGGACCGGGCCAGGGTGGAGGTGATCGCCGGCGTCAACCTGCCCATGCTGATCAAGCTGGCGTCCGTGCGGAGCGTCGAGCCCCTGGCGACCGCGGCCACCAGCGCCCAGGAGGCCGGCCGCAAATACATCAACATAGCCTCCCGGCTGCTCGCGCAGAGGTCATGATGGACAACAACGCCTCCTCCGGCATCGATGCCGACATCGCGCGTGGAAGCGCGACCATCGCCAACCGGCTCGGCCTGCACGCGCGTGCGGCGGCCAAGTTCGTCAAACTGGCGGCGAATTACCGGGCCGAGATCGTGGTGTCCCACAAGGGACAGGAAGCGGACGGACGCTCCATCATGGGGTTGATGATGCTGGCGGCGGGGATCGGATGCGTCATCAATCTAAGGGCGACCGGCCAGGAATCCTGGGAAGCGGTGGCCGCGCTGACGCGGCTGGTGAACGAGAAATTCGGCGAGGAATGAAGAACGCAACCGGGGAAACGCGATGGCGACCGTGAAACCCAAGGCTCCGCCGGAAAAAGGTTCTTCTCGGAAGGACGCCCCCCGCGAACGGGTCTTCCAGGGCCAGGCCGTGGGCCCCGGCATCGCCATCGGTACCGCCCGCGTCCATGATTCGACGGCGGTCAGCGTGCCCGAATACCGTATCCCCGTGAGCGCGGTCGCCCGTGAGCGCGCCCGCTTCGCCGACGCCACCGCCGACGCCAGCGATCAGGTGGCCCGGTTGCAGCTCAAGGCCAAGGGCATGGGCGGCGCCGCCGGGGAGGACCTCAGCTACCTTCTGGAGGCCTATCAGCAGATGCTGCGCGGGTCCCGGCTGATCCGGGGCGTCGAGCGGCGGATCATCGAGGATCGCATCAACGCCGAGGCGGCCGTCCACAAGGAAATCGCCCGGATGATCGATGCGTTCTCGTCCATGGACGACGCCTATCTGGCCTCGCGCATCGACGATATCCGCGACGTCGGCGGCCGCCTGCTGCGCAGCCTGACCAAGACTCCCTACCGCCCCTTCGCCATGCTGCCGCGCAACGCGATCATCATCACCGAGGAACTGACCCCGGCCGACACTGCGGTGCTGGACCCGCGCATCGTCGCGGGGTTCGTCACCATGCTGGGCGGAGTGCAGAGCCACACCGCGATCATGGCGCGCTCGCTGGGATTTCCCGCAGTCATGGGGGTGGCGGGGCTGGTCCGGGAGGTCCAGTCCGGGGCCCCCATGATCGTGGACGGGCTGAGCGGAAAGGTGATCGTCGATCCCCTGCCCGAAACCGTCGACGACTATCGCCGTCAGCGGGCCCGGTTCCACCGCGAGCGGCGGGCGCTGACCCGGCTCAAGACGCTGCCCGCCATCACCCGCAACGGCGTCCACATCGAACTGAACGCCAACATCGAACTGCCGGGCGAGAGCGAGGTGGTGCTCCAGTCCGGCGCCGAGGGGATCGGTCTCCTGCGCAGCGAGTTCATGTTCATGAACCGCGACGACCTGCCCGGCGAGGACGAGCAGTTCGAGCTGTTGCGCACCCTGGTCGAGAGCATGGAGGGGCGGGTGGTGACCATCCGCACCCTCGATTGCGGCGGCGACAAGGTGGGGGTGCCCCTGGGCATCTGCGCGGGGCCCAATCCGGCCTTGGGGTTGCGGGCCATCCGGCTGGGGCTCAACCAGCCGTCCCTTCTGGAAGATCAACTCTCCGCCATTTTGCGTGCCGGGGTCTTCGGCCCGGTGCGCATCCTTCTGCCCATGGTGGCGACGGTGGATGAACTGATGGCCGTCCGCGAGATTCTCGGGCGGGTCGTCCGGCGTCTGACCCGCCGCCGCGTCGCCCTTCCCGATCCGCTGCCGCCGCTCGGGGTGATGATCGAGATTCCGGGCGCCGCGCTGTCCGCCGACGCCCTGGCCGCCCATTGCGATTTTTTCTCCATCGGGACCAATGATCTCACCCAGTACACCCTGGCCATCGACCGGACCGACGAGGCCGTCGCCCATCTCTACGATTCCCTTCACCCCGCCGTGCTGCGGCTGATCCAGTTCGCCACCGAGGCCGCCACCCGCGCCCGCATCCCGGTCTCGGTGTGCGGGGAAATGGCGGGCTCCCCCCGCTACACGGCGCTGTTGCTGGGGTTGGGCATCCGCGAGCTGTCGATGTCGTCGTCCAACATTCCCCCCGTCAAGCGGCGCATCCGCAGTCTGCACCTGCCGGAGGCCATTCAACATGCCCGGGTGGTGATGGACCAGTCGGCCCCGGGCGTCATTGCGCGTCTGGTGGATGAATTCAATTCGGCGGAGTAAGGACTCCGACCAAAATAACCGCTCCCTCTTGAGCGCGTTGCGGAATAGCCGTATTGCCCTTAGAGGACGAATCCGGGGAGGGCGGGCCATGCGCGTCGGAATACCCAAGGAAATCAAGACCCACGAATACCGTGTCGGACTGCCGCCGGCGGGGGTGCGCGAACTTATCGCCCACGGGCACGCCGTCGTCGTCCAGGCCGGGGCCGGTCTCGGCATCGGTGCGGACGACCGGGCCTATGCGGAGGCCGGAGCGAGGGTCGCGCCCTCCGCCGCCGAGGTCTTCGACGGCGCCGACCTGATCGTCAAGGTTAAGGAGCCCCAACCCGGCGAATGCGCCTTGCTGCGCCGGGACCATGTCCTGTTCACCTATCTGCATCTGGCCGCCGACCCGGAACAGGCGCGGTTGCTGCTCCGGTCGGGGTGCGCCGCCCTCGCCTACGAGACGGTGACCGACGCCCAGGGCGGTCTGCCCCTCCTCGCCCCGATGAGCGTCGTCGCCGGGCGCATGGCGGTTCAGGTCGGCGCCCACTGCCTGGAGAAGGAACAGGGCGGCCGTGGCGTTCTCCTCGGCGGCGTGCCCGGCGTGGCTCCCGGCGAGGTGGTGATTCTGGGCGGCGGCGTGGTGGGCGGCAACGCGGCGCGCATGGCCCTCGGTCTTGAAGCCCGGGTCACCGTCCTCGACCGTTCCCTCGCCGTCCTGGGTCGCCTGGACGCTCTGTTCGGGTCCCGCCTGACCACCGTGTTCGCCACCCGCGAGGACATCGAGCGCCGCGTCGCCGAGGCGGATTTGGTGATCGGGGCGGCGCTGGTGGCGGGCGCGGCCGCTCCCAAGCTCGTCAGCCGCGAGATGATCCGGCGGATGCGGCCCGGCTCGGTCGTCGTGGACGTCTCCATCGACCAGGGAGGCTGTTTCGAGACCAGCCATCCCACCACCCACGCCGACCCCACCTATGTGGTGGACGGGGTCGTCCACTACTGCGTCGGCAACATGCCGGGCGCGGTCGCGCGCACGTCGTCCCAGGCGCTGTCCAACGCGACCTTGCCGTTCATCCTCGCCCTCGCCGACAAGGGGCTGGAGCGGGCCGCGCGCGATGATCCGCACCTGTCGGCGGGCCTCAACATCCGCGACGGAGCGATCATTCACCCGGCGGTGGCGGAGGCCCTAGGGGCGGCGTTCACTCCCCCCGCTCGCCCGTCTCCCGTTCGCCCGTCTCCCGTTCGATGATCCCGAAGAAATTGGCCGACCACAACTCGGGCGGGGACATCAGCATCCGGTCGAGCACCGCGTGCAGCACGCGATCGAGAATCCGCCGCGCCGGACTGCCCATGAGATGGGGCCGCGCGCCCAGCCAGCGATAGCCGGCGGCGATGGACAACTGGCGCAGGCTGAGCGGCGTGTAGGCGGCGCGGTGGGTCAGGTCCCCATGCTGGAACTGGGCGCCCCAGGGCGAGGCGGCGTTGGGCACCTTGATCAGGATGCGTCCTCCGGGCCGCAACAGACGGCGCAACTCGGCGAGGAGCCGGAGCCCGTCGGCATGGGGGAAATGCTCCAGCACGTCGAACAGGGCGATCCGGTCGAAACGGCCGGAGGGACCCTCCTCCCTCAGGAAGTCCCACACGTCC
>JADGDA010000259.1 GCA_015228695.1 Alphaproteobacteria bacterium | reverse complement strand
CAGGCCGAGGTTCTGGTGGAGGGCATGGATGCGAGCAACAATCTTCTGGAGCGCTCCTACGAGAAAAGCAGGATATCGGAAGCGACCATCCAGACCGAGGCCGACATCATGGCCTCCAGTTCCCTGGCAACCAGGGTCATCGAAAAACTGAAGCTGACCGAGGACCCGGAGTTCAACATCGCTCTGCGGCCGGTCTCTCCCTGGGCGGAGTTTTTCGCGCAGTTCAATCCCTTGCCCTTCATCACCGGGCAAAAAGCAGGCGAAGAGATGCTGAGCGAGGAGGGCAAGGCCCGGGTGGCGATGACCCGCATCCAGGGCCAGTTCCTTTCCAAGCTGGGGGTCAAGAGCCGCCGCCGTTCCTTCGTGGTGACGCTCACCTTTACCGCCAGCAACGGCGAAAAGGCGGCATGGATCGTCAACACCCTCGCCGACCTTTATGTGGTTGACCGTCTTGAAGCCAGCTACGAGGAAAATCGGCGCGTCAGCCAGTGGCTGGAACAGCGCCTGGAAGGGCTGCGCCGGGATGTGACGGCCAATGAGCAGGCCGCCGAGGAATTCCGCGTCACCCACAATCTGGCCGTCCGCAGGAAGGGCGAGAGGCAGTTCACGATCGCCGATCAGCAGTTGACGGAATTGAACAGCCGCCTCGTCCTCGCCCGCTCCGAGCTGGCGCAGAAGCAGGCCCGCATGGAGCAGGTGCGCGCCCTTTCCCGTGGCAGAGGGTCGATCGAAACCGCCTACGACGTCCTCCAGTCCTCCCTGATCCAGAGGCTGCGCGAGCAGGAAGCCATCAAGCAGCGCGAACTTTCCGAGGCCATGAAGACCTACGGGGAGCGCCACCCGAGAATCATCGGCCAGAGGGCCGACCTGGAAGAACTGCGCGACAAAATCGGCCAGGAAATCGAGAAGGTCGGCGCGGCCTTGGCCTCGGAGGTCGAGGCGAGCCGGGTGGGCGTCTCGACCCTGGAACGCGAGATCGCCAAGATCAAAGCCAGCGTGGACACGGCCGGCCATCACGAGGTCGAACTGCGCGAGTTCGAACGGCAGGCGGAAACCAGCCGGCTGCTCTATGAAAGCCTTCTGTCCCGCTACAAGGAGGACATGGAGCAGGAGCGTATCCAACGGGCCAACGCCCGCGTGCTTTCCCAGGCATCGATCCCTGTCCAGCCGTCCTCCCCGCGCCGGCTCAGGATACTGGCGGCGGCCCTGGCCCTCTCGTCGCTGACCGGCGCCGGGCTGGTCTTTCTGCTCGACCGTCTGAACGGACGCATCCGGACGGCCGAGGAGGCCGAGCAGTTGACCGGCCTGCCGATCCTGGCCACCATTCCACGGTGGATGCCGAGGGGGAAGGAGACGGGCGACGCCGCCCACGTCCTGCTGGATGACCCGCGATCCGTGCTTACGAATGCCTTCCGTTCCCTAAGGACGGTACTGGGCGCCACCGTGGGGGAGGGCAAGGACAAGGTCATTCTGGTGGCGTCCTCCGTCCCCCAGGAAGGCAAGAGCTTTGTTGTGCGGAATCTCGCCCTTACCATGGCGGCCGGCGGCAGCAAGGTTCTGCTGGTTGACGCCGACCTCATGCGCCCGACCCAGCATGTCGCCTTGCAGTTATCGCCCGAGGCGGGGCTGACGCAGTTGCTCACCTCCCCCGGCCTGTCGCCCTTCGCTCTCATCCGCCGGGATGAGCGGGGCGGTATCGACGTTCTGCCCGCGGGGCCCCTTGAGGCCAATTCGGCCCATGCGCTCGCGACCGGGCGCCTGCGCGAGGTGATCGAGGCGGTCATCCCCTACTATCACCACATCCTGATCGACGGCCCCCCCATTCTCGCCGCCACGGATACGCAGATTCTCTCCGGACTGGCCGATCAGATCGTGTTTGTCGTGAAGTGGAACTCGACGCTTCGCGATGCGGTCTTGACCAGTCTCAAATACCTGACCAAGGTCGGTGCGCGCGTATCCGGTCTCGTCCTGTCACAGGCGCTCAGCCGGGTTGATCCAGCCGCTTCGTATGGGGGATATGGCTATTACGGCGCCTACAAAGGATATGGCGGTTGATCGGGGCAGGAACGGCTCGTACCGGTTTTTGGCTCTGGTTGCCGGTCTTCTCTCGCTCACTCTGGTTGCCGCGTCGCTTCCGAGAACGATCGTGGGCACGATCCTTGCCGTGACGCAGTCCCCCGATGGCCGCGATTTGGCGGGGGGCTCCTGTTCCCGGCTGCTCACCGCCCAGGACGTTTACTGGTCGTTTGAAACGGCGGGCGCGATCGCCCGGTTCTGCCGTCCCTCCGATCCGCTGGATTTGCTTGACGTTGGAGAACGCCTGCTGGGACGGGCGCCTCTGACCCCCGACGTGTGGCTGCGTCGGGCCGAGATGCTGCTGGCGGACGGCCATCCCCGGCAAGCCCTTGCCGCGTGGAGGATGTCCGTGGTGTCGGCGCGGGTCGAACCGTTCATCATGCCTCGGCGGATGGATATGGGGCTGTCCCTCCGCGCCCAGATGGGCGATGCGGATCTGGAACTTTTGAGGCATCAACTGCGTCTGACGTTCATCCTGAGACCGTCCCAGGCCCACCAGATCATAGCCCTTCCCCACAACCTCACCCATGCCGACTTCTACCGGGCCGTCATTGCCGCCCTGACCCCAAGCGACATCGAACACATGGTGCGCATTCATGCGCTCCACTGACCGGGACCGTCATGAGCTATGATGCGGACTACTACGCCACGGTCTTTCGGGCGTTCGACGATCCGGTATTCGCCCTGAGATGGGCGCGGGCCTGCGCGCTCACCGGAGGGTACGGACTTCGGCGATGGGGCCGCGTGCTTGAATTCGGCGCGGGCCTTGGCCAAAATCTGGCCGTCATCGAGGCCGAGGAGAAATGGGCCGTCGATGTCAATCCCGCTTCCCAGGCGCCCTGCCAAAAGACCGGAGCACACTGGCGGGACTCTCTCGATCAAGTGCCGAACGATTATTTCGAGATGATCCTCTCCCGCCATAGCCTCGAACATGTCTCCGACCCGCTTCTCGTCCTGGAGCAACTGCGCGCACGGGCGATGCCCGAAGGACAGCTTTTCGTGGTCATTCCCATCGAGGCCCTGGAGATTCCCATGAATCTTGATGCGATGGACGTGCATCAGCACCTCTTTTCATGGACGCCGACGACCATAAGAAACCTCTGCATACGTGCCGGATGGCGTCCGCTCTCCGTTCAGGTCCTGCGCGGCAGGGGATTTCATCGGTCGCTTCCGCTGATCGACATCCATCCTCGTCTGTTCCTGATGGCCCGATCCCTCCTGAATACTCTTTTCAAGGGGGATACGGGTGAGATCGTGCTTCGCTGTTCCGTCCCGGCGTGATCCCCTCCAAAGCGCGGACGAGGACGGATATTCCCGATTGCGGAGCAGCGAGGCCTTGAACATCTTGACGGTGGAGGTGCCGCGCGCCGCCCACGGCCTCTGAAGTGCGCGAACGCCGGATTCTGGACGCGCTATCGGCTCTTCGCAATCGGATGACCATCGTCCCCATCACCCATCGACCGTCCATCGTCGGCAAGGCCGATCATCGGGTGATCCTGGAGCGCGGCCGGGTGATTGCCGAG
>JADGDA010000258.1 GCA_015228695.1 Alphaproteobacteria bacterium | reverse complement strand
GGCGACCAGGGCATCATGTTCGGCTATGCCTGCGACGAGACGCCGGAGTTGATGCCCGCGCCGATCCAGTTCGCCCACGCGATCCTGCGCTCGATGGCCGAGGCGCGGCACTCCGGCGCGGCGCCGATGCTGGGCCCCGACGCCAAGAGCCAGGTGACGCTCCAGTATGTGGACGGCCGCCCCGTCCGCGCGGACTCGATCGTGGTGTCGACCCAGCACCACCCCGACGTCGACCAGAAGGCGGTTCGGGACATCGTCCGTCCCCATGTGATGAAGGTTCTCCCCCCCGGCTGGATGTGCCCGGAGGAGCGCTTCTACGTCAATCCGACGTCGAACTCGGTCTGCTCCTCGACCGGAGCGGCGGCGGCCACGGGGCCGGCGGCGGCCACGGCGACCGGAGCCGCGGCGGAGACGCCCCAGTGCTCCTCAAGCATCTCCGACAGTTGCGCCGCCTCAAGAACGGTCAGGGCGGACAGGTCCTCAACGATTTTGGCAAGATCAGCCATTGTACTCAACTCCTGCGCTGGCAAGAACGTTTGGATTGTGGATGAAAAGCATCACGCGGCTTCGCCCGTTTGTCCGCCTTTGTCGGCATGCGCCGAAACGACCCTGGCCAACTGGCCGGCCGGGGCCTGGAGGACGCCCGCGATACGTGTCGCCGGGGTCTGGATCATGCCGACGAGCGAGCCACGGAGTTCGTTGAGCGAAGGCAACTCGGCAAGGGCCTTGATCCCCTTGGCATCGAGCATGCTTCCCCCAAGAGCGCCTCCCAGGATCGTCAGCTTGTCGTTTCCCTTGGCGTACTTGACGGTGACCCTGGCCGCCGCCACCGGATCGTGCGAATACGCAATCGCCGTCGGTCCGGTGAACAAATCGGCAAGGCCCTCGTACTTCGTACCCGCGAGGGCAAGACGCGTGAGCCGGTTCTTGGTCACCTTGAAGCTGGCGTCCGCTTCCCGCATCTGGCCCCGGAGGTTGCTCATCTCCGCCACCGTCATGCCCGTGTAATGGACAACGACGACGAGAGAAGCCGCTCCGAACGCCCGATTCAACGCGGAAACCAGTTCCTTTTTCTGGTCTCGGTTCACGTCTGTCTCCGCTCCTTTTCTCCGGTCCGCCCCGTGGGGCGTGTCCGGAAAGGTTGCTGAACAGCCCCCGTCACGCGGACGGGGATCGGTTCCGACCTGTCCCAGAAGCCCAAGCCGCCGGCCGATCCTCGCGGAAGCGCCCAAACGTCTCGCAACGACTGTCTATGCAGGCGGGTCGCCCCTTTATGCTCCCACGGCAAAAAGCCACGGCAGCGCCTACGGTCTCGGACAGGTTGGGGGCCCATGGGGCCCCCGCTTCCCCGGACCGCAGGGCGGCCCGGAAAATCCCTCGCCTCACCCCTCGGTAATGCTGGGGATGGCGACCTTCAGGCCGGGCCCCATGGAGGAACTGAGGGCGATCTTCTTCATATAGGTTCCCTTGGAGCCCGACGGCTTGGCCTTGGCGATGGCGTCCACGAAGGCGCGGATGTTGGCCGCCAGGGCCTCCTCGGTGAAGCTCGCCTTGCCCACCCCGGCATGGATGATGCCCGCCTTCTCGACCCGGAACTGGACCTGTCCCGCCTTGGCCGCCCGAATGGCCTCGGTCACGTTGGCGGTCACGGTGCCGAGCTTCGGGTTGGGCATCAGCCCGCGCGGCCCCAGCACCTTGCCCAGGCGGCCGACGATCCCCATCATGTCGGGCGTCGCGATGCAGCGGTCGAAGTCCATCTGCCCGGCCTGAACCTTCTCGGCCAGATCCTCGGCGCCGACGATGTCGGCCCCGGCGGCCTCGGCCTCCTTGGCCTTGTCGCCCTTGGCGAACACCGCGACCCGCATGGTCTTGCCCGTACCGTGGGGCAGTTCGACCACCCCGCGCACCATCTGGTCGGCATGGCGCGGATCGACACCCAGGCTCATCGCCACCTCGACGGTTTCGTCGAACTTGGCCACCGCCCTCTCCCGCACCATCTTGATGGCCAGGGGGAGATCGTAGAAGGCGTTACGGTCGATTTCCTCGTAGGCCTTCTTCAGACGCTTTCCTTTTGCCATGATCCTACCCCACCACTTCGATGCCCATGGACTTGGCCGAGCCAAGCACCTGGGCCACGGCCGATTCCACGTCATGGCAGTTGAGATCGGGCATCTTGGTCCGAGCGATCTCGCGCACCTGATCCATCGTCATCTTGCCGACATGACCGGAGCCGGTGGTTTTCGAGCCCTTCTCCACTCCGGCGGCCCGCTTGACGAAGAAGCTGACCGGAGGGGTCTTGGTGACGAAGGAGAACGTGCGGTCGCTGTAGGCCGTGATCACCACGGGAATCGGCATGCCCGGCTCCAGATTCTGGGTGGCGGCGTTAAAGGCCTTGCAGAACTCCATGATGTTGAGCCCGCGCTGACCCAGCGCCGGACCGATCGGCGGAGACGGATTAGCCTTGCCGGCCTTGACCTGCAACTTGATGTAACCAATGATTTTCTTTGCCATCTTCCTACCTCAGCTCCCGCTCAAGGGTCGCGGTGCGGCCATGGCGAGCCTCCCGCATGATCGGAACCGCCACAACGGCGCGTTCCGCACGTCCCGTCGACGTCAAACCTTTTCCACCTGGCTGTACTCCAGTTCGACCGGAGTCGCGCGTCCGAAGATGGACACCGCGACCTTGACCCGCGCCTTCTCCTCGTCCACTTCCTCGACCACGCCGTTGAAGGAGGTGAAGGGACCGTCGCAGACGCGGACCTGCTCGCCGATCTCGAAGGTGATCGACGGCTTGGGCCGGTCGATGCCTTCCTGGACCTGGCGCATGATCCGTTCCGCCTCGGCCTGGGAAATCGGAGACGGTTTTCCGCGCCCGCCGAGGAAGCCGGTCACCTTCGGCGTGTTCTTGACGAGGTGCCAAGTCTCGTCGCTCAGCACCATCCGGATCAGCACGTAGCCAGGGAAAAATTTCCGCTCCGCGCTCACCTTGGCGCCGCGACGGACCTCGACCACCTCCTCGGTGGGAACGAGAATCTCCTCGAACAGCTCGGCCATCTCCTGCTGGGCCGCCTGCTCGCGGATGGACTGGGCAACCTTCTTCTCGAAGCCCGAATAGACGTGGATCACATACCAGCGCGCCGTCATCCCAGTCATCCTCCGAGCCCGAAGACGAGTTTCACGCCCCAGGCGAGCAGTTGGTCAACGACCAGAAAAAACAACGCCGCCGCGACCACCATCATCAGAACCATCCCGGTCGAGACGGTCGTTTCCTTGCGGCTGGGCCAAGTGACCTTGGCCACTTCCTGACGGACTTGGCGGACGAACTGACCCGGAGTTGTTTTCGACATACCGCTCTCTAAAAACACCGTACCGCCGCATTCCAACGGCGGCGCGCGCCAGCGCGCCAAGGCGCGCCCAATCCTCGCGCAAGAAACCCACGGGCGCGATCCCGATGGCAGGGGCAGAAGGATTCGAACCCTCGGCCTGCGGTTTTGGAGACCGCCGCTCTACCAGCTGAGCTATACCCCTCCGAACCGTCCCGTGCGTTACTGGACGACCTTGGCGACGACGCCGGCGCCGACGGTCCGGCCACCCTCGCGGATGGCGAAACGCAGCCCCTCGTCC
>JADGDA010000257.1 GCA_015228695.1 Alphaproteobacteria bacterium | reverse complement strand
GCGGGCCTGGGTGCATGTACGTTGTGGGCGGAGGCAGAGTATGGCCTAAGGGGGGGGGGGGCGATGCCACAGGACAAACAATCTCGTATCGAGGAACTGGCGATAAAGACCGTCGAGATCGAGAAACGGTACGCCCACGACCTAGTGAACGCACAGACCGAACGTCGTCGCCGTATCCGGGACGCCATCGACGAAATCGCGGGCCAAATCATTGCCGCCGACGTCGTAACGGCCAGCTGAGAACGGGCAGGAAGACGATGAAGCTCAAGAAAATCAAGCTGACGAACTTCCGCCAGTTCTACGGCGATCAGGACATCGAGATTTCCGACGACCCGGAAAAGAACGTTACCCTCATCCACGCCCAGAACGGCGTCGGCAAGACTACCATCCTCAACTCGGTTCTGTGGACCTTCTACAACCAGCCCACCAAGAAGTTCCTGGAACCGGAAAAGATCATCAATTTCGCCTTCTATAAGGAAGGCAACCGGACCGCATCGGTTGGCATCGAGTTCAGCCACGAGGGTACCGACTATCTGGCCCAACGGTTCCACCGCCAGGACCACGGCTATGCGGAGCAGGTGTTCAAGGTCCACAAGATCGTCAATGGCGACTACCAGGAGCTCCGCACTCCCGACCCGTTCGTGCAGTCGGTGATGCCTCAGGCCATGGCACCGTACTTCTTCTTCGACGGCGAACACGCGGAAACCTTCAGCGCCACCCATAATCACAAGGAAGTGGCCAAGGCCATCCGCAACATTCTCGGCTGCAACATCGCCGAGCTGGCCATCGACGATCTGACCACCTGCGCCAAGAAGCTGGTGAAGGAGATCGCCGACATCCCCGACGCTAGCGACTTGAAGCAGGCCGAGCAGGAGCTGAGCCGACTGGAAACCAACGCCCAGCAGTTGGACCAGAAGATCGAGGTATTGGAGGAGCGCCGCTCCACCTTCCAGGAAACCGTCGACGAATTGAGCCGCCAGTTGGCGTCTCTGCAAATCGTCGCGGCCAAGCAGCAGACCCGCGCAGCCAAGGAGAAGTCGCTCACCGATATCGGCAGGCGTATCGCCGACGCCCAGGCTTCCATCGTCAGCTGGGCGGGCCGCCCAGACACCCTGCGGCTGGTCTCGGGCAAGCTGTCCGGTTCGTCACTCGACTTCATCGACGAGGAGACCCTCAAGGGCCGTATCCCCAGCCCCTACAACGAGACCTTCGTGAAGGGGTTGCTGCAGGCTCACAGTTGCATCTGCGGCCGTCAATTGCCCGAGGGCTCCGGCGAGTTCAAGGCGGTAGCCAAGCTGCTGGAGTCCGCAGGTAACGCGCTGGTGCTGAACCGGGTGGTGAAAGCCCGCTCCAAGTGCGAGGAGCTCCGCAAGGACAAAGAGTCCTCTGTCCGCTACCTGCGTAAGCTTCAGGAGGAAATCGGCAAGTTGCGTCAGGACGAGCAGGATCTGGAGCAGGAGATCGCCGCCATTTCCAAGGAAATCGCATCCATCGACGCTAGCGAGGTGATGGAAAAGGAAGAGGCGCGACGCAAGGCGCAGAACGAGATTCGAGCTATCACCGAGGCTATCGGTGCGGCCCTGCATCAAAAGCGCAACGCCGACTCCGATTTTGCCGAAGCTAAGCGGCGATATCAGAAGCTATCGGGCGAAAACACCCGGGCCCGACCGCTTAAAGTGCGCCAAGAACTGGCAGAGGCGGCGGCTCAATTTCTGAACAGCGAACTCAAGGGCCATGAAAAGTCTGCCCGTCTACAGATTCAAAATGAGGTGTCTAGGATCATTAAAGAGACCGCACGTCGTGACTACAAATTTCGGCTCTCTCAAGATGATTATCGTATGGAACTGTTGTTCGAAGATGGCAGCATGGTGCCGCGGAGCACCGGCGAGAGCCAGCTGCTCAGCCTGGCCTTCATCGCGGCCCTGGTCCGCTACGCCAAGATGCGCAGCAACGCCAGCGGTCGCATCCTTATCCCCGGCATCGTAGCCCCGCTGATTCTCGACTCGCCATTCGGCCAGCTCGACGACGTCTACCGTGAGGCCACCGCGCGCTTCGTTCCCCTGCTCGCCGAGCAGGTGATGGTGCTGGTTTCCCGCTCCCAGGGCGACGAGAACGTCCTGGGGGCCATGCGGGCCAAGGTCGGCGCCGAGTACGTGCTGACCGCCGAGAACACGGCGCTCCGCGGTGAGAAGAAGGAAGAGGTCATTGCCATCAACGGCCGGACCTATCCCCTGACCAGCTACGAATGTCCGGTCGACAAGACCCGTGTCCAGCAGGTGAAGTGATGCGCACCATCCGCCGAAGCAAGAAATACGACGACCTGGTTTCGCGGCTGGCCGAAAAGCCGGTCAACGACCAGCAGAAGATCTTCCCGACCTACAAGGCGCTGATGTGCTTCGCTGCCTGCCTGGGATATGAAAGCGGCGAGGAGGGCGAGGTCAACGACCCCATCGACTTCGTCGACTCGCGCGTCATCGAGCGCGACGCCGACTGCATCGACCTCATCTATCTCATCGCCCTGGCGAAGAGCCGAGACGCCAACATCCTCAAAGATGGCAGCGAGAGCGAGATTCAGTTGGCCAGCGCCTTCGAACGGTTCTCCGAAGGCGGCCTTGGGGTGCTTCATAAGTGGATGAACGAGACGCCGTCCGACGCCTACGGCCATGAGGCCATCATCGTCGCCATGCAGAAGTACGGCTACCTGCCCGCGTCGAATGCCAAAGCCTCCCAGGAGGAGCCGACGTTTTGAGCCTAGCTGCCCTCTCGCTGAAGCCCGTCTACCGGTCGGGCCGGGACGATCTGGTTAAAGACTTCTACATCCCCTGCCTCAAGGCGTCGATGAAGTACGACCGCGCGGTCGGCTTCTTCTCGGCCTCCATGCTGTCGCTGGCTGCCCAGGGCCTGAGCGCCCTGGTCGAGCGCCAGGGCACCATGCGTCTCATCGTTGGCGGCGCCCTGACCGAGGACGAAGCCGAAGCCGTGATGCGCGGCTACACCGAGCGGGCCAAGACCGAGGCGGAGGAGCGCATCCACCAAGAGGTCCAGGCTCTCATCAAGGATATCTCGGACAGCCTGTTCGAGTGCCGCCTGCATGCACTGTCAAACCTCATTGCCTTCGGGCGGCTTGACATCAAGGTGGCGCTGACCCGCAAGGGCATGTACCACGAGAAGATCGGCATCTTTTACGACGGCGACGGCAACTCGGTGGTCTTCGCCGGGTCGGCCAACGAGTCGCAAAGCGCGCTTTCGCCCGACTTTAACTTCGAGTCTATCTCAGTCTATCCGTCCTGGAAGGAGTCCGTCCGCGACTACCACGACGAATTCTCCGGTGGCTTTCAGTCGCTGTGGGACAACAACGAGAACCGGGCCATCGTCATCGACTTCCCCACCGCGGCCAAGGAGGAGCTCATCACGTTCGCCACCTCCCGGGCGGGAATGGTGACGCCTGACCTGGAACTGGCCATCTGGGACGAGATGCGCAGGAAGTATGCGTCCAAGGAGGAGAGCAAGACGACGTCCTCGCTGCCCAGCCTCCCCAAGGTCTACAAGGGGCGCGAGTTCGACATCCGGCGTCACCAGCGGGAAGCGCTGAACAAGTGGCAGGCCGCCGACTACCTCGGCATCCTGGCTCTCGCCA
>JADGDA010000256.1 GCA_015228695.1 Alphaproteobacteria bacterium | reverse complement strand
CTGGGCGAGGTCGCCGTCAACGTCATCGCGGTGGCGAGCGACGAAGGGGGGGGCAGCGGGGAGGCGGGCGGCTCCGGCGTCCCCCGCCTTGATCTCAACGCCCCCTCGGCCATCGCGGACTTCATTGTCGCCTGGATGGGACGCGGATCGTGAAGGTGCTCTATTTCGCTTGGCTGCGCACGAGGACCGGGGTCGGCGAGGAGACCGTTTCTCCGCCCGCTGACGTGCGCACCGTCGCGGACCTGATCGAATGGCTGAAACGGCGCGGTCCCGGCCATGCCGAGGCCTTCGCCGACCTTGCCGTGGTCAGGGTGGCGGTGAACCAGGATTACGCGGCATTCTCGGAACGGGTTTCTCCCGACGACGAAGTGGCCTTCTTCCCCCCCGTCACCGGAGGCTGACGCCGTGATCCGCGTCCAGGGCGAGGACTTCGACGCCGGAGCCGAAATCGCCCGCTTCACCTCCGGCCGCACCGACATCGGGGCCGTCGCCAGTTTCCTGGGACTGGTCCGCGACGAACGCTCCCCCGGCTCGCCGGGTCTGGTCGCCATGACTCTGGAACACTATCCCGGCATGACCGAACGCCAGCTTTCCGACATCGAGGCGGAGGCGCGGCGGCGCTGGCCCATAGAGGATTGCCTGATCATCCATCGCCACGGACGTCTGAGGCCGGGCGAACGCATCGTTCTGGTGCTGACCGCCTCGTCCCACCGCGCGGCGGCGCTGGAAAGCTGCGCCTTTCTGATCGACTGGCTGAAAACCCGCGCGCCGTTCTGGAAGCGGGAGGAAACCGAGGCCGGAGAACGCTGGGTCGAGGCCAAATCCCTGGATGATACAGCGGCGGAGCGCTGGAACGACGGGGTGGCGGAGCGCTGGAACGACGGGTGACGGCCTCAACCGATCATCAGGCCGTGGCGGAGCCGTCCAATAGCGTGAAGAAGAACGTAGAGCCGGTGCCCGGCACCGATTCCACCCAGATGGTCCCGCCGAAGCGATGGATGATGTGGCGGCACATGGTGAGGCCGATCCCGGTCCCTTCCGCCTCCGCCGCCGGGTTCAGCCGCTGGAATATCTCGAATATCTTGTCGTGGTATGCCGGTTCGATGCCGATACCGTTATCGGTCACGGCGAAACGCCAGCGATTGGCAACCGTGCGCTCCGCCGCGATCGAGATGGCGGGTTTCCGGTTCGGCGCACGATATTTCAGACTGTTGCCCAGCAGGTTCTGAAACAAGCTGGTGAGGTGGGTCGGTTCGGCCACGACCATGGGGAGATCGCCGACTCGCACCGTCGCATCGGCATCCTCTATATCCTGTCCGAGGTTGCTCAGGGCCTGCGCGAGGGCCTCTCCGGCCGGGATCGGGTGCACGGGTATCGACTGGCCCCTGATGCGAGAATATTCCAGGATATCCGTTATCAGCACACCCATTTGCTTGGCGCCGTCGATGATGAAGCCGATGAATTCGTCGGCGTCAGCGTCCAGCTTGTTTTTATAGCGCCGATCGAGCAGTTGGGCGAAGTGGACGATGTTCCGCAACGGGGTCTGTAGGTCGTGGGAGGCGACGTAGGCGAACCGTTCGAGTTCGACGTTGGACTCCATAAGTTCGCGGTTTCTGATCAGCACCGTCGATTCGGCGATCTTGCGGGCGGTGATGTCGCGGATGTTGCACTGAATCACCTTTATGCCGTCGCAATGGTACGAGTTGCTGACAAATTCGACATCGGCACGTTTGCCCGTTGCCGTTACCAGCGGAAGGTCTTCGTACCGCACGTAACCTTTGCTCAGGATTTCCGCGAACATTCCCCGACTCTTCGCGATGTCGGTGAAGGCCCCAAGCTCCCATATTTTTTTCCCGAGGAACTCGGTATGTGAGTAGCCGAGCATTGCGAGCATGTAGGGATTGACGTCCTCCACCTGCGCGGTTTCGCCGTTTAGCAGCAGGATTCCATCCTGCGCGGTTTCAAACAGCCGGCGATAACGACTCTCGGAGGCCTGCAAGATGCTACACGCCGGATTGTTAGCCGGACATGGGGCCGTAAAATTGGGGGGGGGCATGGTGTATCCTTCGTTCCGACGGTACGAAGACCCGAGGCGCGCCTGCCGGGCAAACGTCGACCCATCGCGTCCCCTAGCGTGGCGCGGGAGCGGCGCTCCCACCATCGTCACCGGCAGGGCTTGGCCGGAGATCGTCACGCTACCGTGGCGGATGGCACGGGACATGGATTATCGCTCAATGGGGCGACGGTTGCCAGCGTCATGTTGCGTGTACGTTGTACGGCGGAGATCAAGCAGGAAAAAGAAGGGTCCACACATGCCCCGTGAGATGCGAGCGGCATTCTGGCCGGGGAGGGGATTCGGTGGTATCATCGGAGGTCGGGTGATCCGGCGGCGAGGATGCGGGGTTTGGCGATGCGGCTTCGGGACGTGATTGCGGCTTGCGGGGCCGTGGCTTTGGCGGGTTTCGTCTGGAGCACGGCGGGGGCCTCCATGTTCGAGGAGGAGGCGTCGCCGCCGGCAAAGAGCGCCGAGGATCAGGGGCAGACGCCCGTCCATCAGGTGGCCCCCTCCGTCGGCGTCTATGTGCCCGACATTGGCACCCTGGTTCCCGATCTGCGCAATCTGGTCCCGGACCCCCTTCCCGGGGAGGAAGCCCCGGTTCTCACGGAGCCGCCGCCGCCGCCGCCGTCCAAGAAGGTCCAGCGTCCCCGCTACGACAACAAGACCCAGGCGCAGATCAACAACGCCAAGGCCCGTTCCTACCTCGTCGGCAAGGCGGACGCCTCCGCGAAAAAGGCCCCGATCCCCTGCAACACGATCAACATCGGCACCGTCGGCGACGGGACGGGGGCGCAGACGTCTTCCGCAGTCACGACCGGCAACATCTCGTCCGTTTCTTCCGGCTGCAAGTAGTAAAAATGGGGACGATGATAGGATTCGTGCGCTGGGTGGCCGTTCTGGCGATTTCCGTCCGCCTCCTCGGCGGAGTGGGAGAGGCGGGTGCCGGCGATGCTCCCTCCATGATCCGTGATGCGGAAATCGAGGCGGTGCTCCGGGCCTACGCCACCCCTCTTTTCCAAGCCGCCGGCATCGCCCCGGACTCGGTCAAAATCCATATCGTCAACGACCGCAGCCTGAACGCTTTCGTGGCCAACGGACTCCACCTGTTCGTCCATTCCGGCCTGTTGACGCGGGCGGAGAACGCGGGACAGGTCATCGGGGTGCTCGCCCATGAGACCGGACACATCGCGGGCGGCCATCTGGTGTCGCTCCGCGACGAGATATCGGCGGCGCAGACCCAGTCCATGATCGCGGCCCTGCTGGGCGCCGCCACCGGCATCGCCGCCAAGCGCGGGGACGTCGGCGCGGCGGTGACCATGGGCGCGCAGGAAATGATCAAGCGCAACTTCTTCAGCTACAGCCGCGGCCATGAACAGGCGGCGGATCAGGCGGCGATGCGCTTTCTCGACGCCACGGGACAGTCGCCCAAGGGGATGGTCGATTTCTTCGATATTCTGGGGGATCAGGAGGCCCTGTTGAACGGGGGCAAGGACCCCTATACCCGCACCCACCCGCTGACCCGGGACCGGATCGAGTTCGCGCATCACCAGCTTCAGGTCTCGCGCCACGCCGACGCGCCGA
>JADGDA010000255.1 GCA_015228695.1 Alphaproteobacteria bacterium | reverse complement strand
GGGCCACCGCGCAGCGGCGCGAAGCGTCATTGGCGGACGCGAGCACGGTGTCAGGCTGACGGCGATGGGGGCAGGTTCTTTCCCTCGGAATCCACTTGCGACGTCGAGGAGCCATTGAAAACCCCCGGTCATTTTCAATGACCGGGGGTTCTTCGTATCAGTGCACGTCGGACCAGATCTGACGCTTCAGGGCATAGAACAGGGCGGTCAGGACCAGAAGGAATATCAGGGTCTTGGCCCCCATGCCGTGGCGGGCGTTCAATTCGGGCTCCGCCGCCCAGTTGAGGAAGGTGACGACGTCCTTGGTGATTTGCTCCGGGGTCGCCTTGGTGCCGTCGGCATAGGTCACCAGCCCGTCGAAAATCTGGGGCGGCATGCCGATCTGGCTTCCGGGGAAGACCGCGTTGTAGCTCATGCCCGGCATCAGGGTGACGTCCGCCGGGGGCGTGTCCTTGTAGCCGAGCAGAAGGTTATAGACGTAGTCGGGCCCGTTGAGCCGCGCCTTGGTGATCAGGGACAGATCGGGGGGCAGTGCCCCGCCGTTGGCGACGCGGGCGGCCTGATCGTTCTTGAACGGCGGCACGAAATGGTCCGACGCCTTCGCGAACCGGGTGAACATCTCCCCCTGATCGTTGGGGCCGTCCTCCAGTTCCTTGACCCCGGCGATGGCCTTGATCTCGTCCTCGCCGAACCCGATCTCGGCCAGATTGCGATAGGCCACCAGTTTCAGGGAATGGCAGTTCGCGCAGACCTCGTTGTAGACCTGGAACCCCCGCTTCAGGGCGGCCTGATCATAGGAACCGAACAGGCCGGACCAGCTCCACTTCTGCTTTTCCAGGTGCGCGCCCTCGCTCGCCGAGGCGGCGGGCGGCAGGGCGGAGACGGAGACGGCGAAGGCCGCCGCGCTCAGTACGGATACGACGAACCTACGCATCAGGCCTTCTCCATCATCTTTGCCGCGCCGCCCTTGATCACGGGAGCGCTGATGCTCTCGGGAAGCGGGCGCGGGCGCTCGATCCACCCCAGGATCGGCAGGAACGCGAAGTGGGCGAAGTAGTAAATGGTCGCGATCCGGCCGACGAGAACGTAACCCCCTTCCGGCGGCTTGGCTCCGATGTACCCCAGGACCAGACAGTCGATCAGGAACAGCCAGAAAAGCTGCTTGTAGATCGGCCGGAATCTGGCCGAGCGCACCTTGGACGTGTCCAGCCAGGGCAGGAGGAACAGGACCAGGATGGACGCAAACATCAAGATCACGCCGAACAGCTTGTCCGGGACCGCGCGCAGAATGGCGTAGAACGGCAGGAAATACCATTCGGGCACGATGTGCGGCGGCGTGACCATCGGGTTGGCGGGGATGTAATTGTCCGGCTCACCGAAGAAGTTCGGCGCGTAGAACACGAAATACAGGTAGACGATCAGGAGAAGACCGATCCCGTACAGGTCCTTGATGGTGAAGTACGGGTGGAAGGGGATCGTGTCCTGCGGACCCTTGACGTCGATCCCCAGGGGGTTGCCCGACTTCACGGTGTGCAGCGCCCAGAGGTGGATGAACACCAGGGCGAACATCACGAAGGGAAGCAGATAGTGCAGGGCGAAGAAGCGGTTCAGCGTCGGATTGTCCACCGAGAACCCGCCCCACAGCCACGTCACGATGCTCTGCCCGACCACCGGAATGGCCGAGAACAGGTTGGTGATCACGGTGGCGCCCCAGAAGCTCATCTGTCCCCACGGCAGCACGTAGCCAAGGAAGGCCGTCGCCATCATGGAGAAGAAGATCAGAAGCCCGATCCACCACAGGATTTCGCGCGGATTCTTGTACGAACCGTAGTACAGGCCGCGGAAGATGTGGATGAACACCACCAGGAAGAACATCGAGGCGCCGTTCATGTGCAGATAGCGCAGAAGCCACCCGTAATTCACGTCGCGCATGATCCGCTCGACGCTCTCGAAGGCGTGGGCGGTATGCGGAGTGTAGTTCATGGCCAGGAAAATCCCGGTCAGGATCATGATGATCATCACGAACAGGGCGAGGGAGCCGAAGTTCCACCAGTAGTTCAGATTCTTCGGCGTCGGGTAATCGATGGCCGAGTGCTGCATCAGGGTGAAGACCGGCAGGCGGTCGTCGATCCACTTGACGAGTTTGTTTCTGCTTGCGGGCGCGCTCATCTTTCGGGGCCTCCTAGCCGATCCGAATGGTGGTGTCGCTTTGGAACGTATAGCTCGGAACGGCAAGGTTCGCGGGCGCGGGCCCCAAGCGAATGCGTCCGGAGGTGTCATAGTGCGACCCGTGGCAGGGACAGAACCAACCGCCGAACTGGCCCTTCATGTCCGTAGGCTTCTGGCCGAGGGGGATGCAGCCCAGGTGGGTGCAAACGCCGACCAGGACCAGCCATTCGGGCTTTTGCACCCGGTCCTCGTCCTTCTGCGGATCGGGCATCTCGCCTGGGTTGACATCGCGGGCCGCCTTGATCTCCTCGGCGGTGCGGTGGCGGATGAACACGGGCTTGCCGCGCCAAGTGACGGTAACGCTCTGGCCTTCCGCGATCGGCGCCAGATCGACCTCGGACGACGACAGGGCCAGAACGTCGGCGGCCGGGTTCATGCTGTCGATGAACGGCCAGAGAGCCAGCGCCGTGCCGGCGACGCCGACGGCCGAGGTCGCGTAGAGCAGAAAATCGCGACGTGTCCGGTCCTCGCCGGGACCGCCGTGGGCGGTGGGGCCGGGACCGCCGTGGGCGGTGGTTGCCGAGTGAGCCATCCTTCAACCTCGATCCAAAATTTCGCGATACACTCCGCTCCCCCCGGAATGCGGACCGCCCGCGTGGAAACCGGGATGTGCCCCCCGTACAAGGGAGAGAGGGACAGCGATACCCCACAGGCGTCGATCGTCGGATATAATCGAATCATGCCCACTGGGAAAGAATAAAGATTAGGATTGTCTGAAATTTGACTTTGGATAACCACCGTTCATGCGTCTCGCCCTGTACCAGCCCGACATCCCCCAGAACACGGGCGCCCTTCTCCGGTTGGCGGCCTGTTTCGCGGTTCCCACCGACATCATCGAGCCGTGCGGGTTCGTGTTCGACGACCGGAAATTGCGGCGGTCCGGGATGGATTATATCGAGTCCGTCGCGCTTTTCCGCCATTCCACCTGGGAAACGTTTCTCGCGGCGCGGGAGAAAACGGGCGGGCGGCTCCTTCTGCTGAGTTCGCGGGCCGAGACCCCCTTCACCGCCTTCGCGTTCCACCCCGACGACACCCTCCTCCTGGGACGGGAAAGCGCCGGCGTGCCGGAGCATGTGCGCGCCGCCGCCCCGTTCCATCTGCGCGTTCCCATCGCCCCCGGGCTGCGTTCGCTCAACGTGGTGGCGGCGGCGGCGGTCGTCCTGGGGGAGGCTCTGCGCCAGACCAATGGCTTTCCGGCCAATAGCTTTCCGGCATGACCGCCCGGCGGCAAAAATGCTGCACTGCAATAAAGGCTCCGCCCCCATAATTCCCCTTGACGTTTCCGGGTTCGGCGGTTACATTTTGTTGCACTGCAGCAAAAACGGGATGCACGCGGAGGAGCGAACGATGGCGAAACAGCCTGATAATTTTTTCGATTTCGACATCACCAAGATGATGGACGTCACCAAGATGATGGACGTCACCAAGATGATGGGTGAGTTCAAGATG
>JADGDA010000254.1 GCA_015228695.1 Alphaproteobacteria bacterium | reverse complement strand
ATAGGAGAACTCGGCGATCTTGTTGGCGACGGCGGCTTGGCGTTGCGCTTCCGACGACACCCCCGCCGCCTTGGCCAAGCGCTCCTGCGCCTCCGCCTGCAACCGTACCCCGGTGGTCGCGTCACGGGCGGAGGCCGTTTCCCCGTCCACGGCCCCCTTGCCGCCCTGGGCGGCGTAAAGGTCGAGGTATCCGCCCCCGATCCCACGGGCGGCACCGTCCCTTCTGGCCTCGAACTCAGCCTCGGCCCGGCGGCGGGCGGCGGGGTTCGTGATGGCCAGGATGCGCGCCCGATCCTCCCGTTCCCGCTTTGCCCGGGCATATTCCGTGGCGCTGAACCGGGTGGCCGCGTCCTGCGGCATCATGTCGGCGTTGGCCGCCGCCAGATCGGCCGCCTCGTTGCGGGCCGCGCTCTCCAGGGCCGCGAGGGCGCGGCGGGCGCGGTCGGCCCGGTCATGGCCAAAGGGCTCGCTCTGAAGACGGTTCAGCCCGCCGGTGGAGCCCATGCCGGGGCGCAGGTCGGCCCGCGCCTGTTCCAATTCCTTCCGGGCGTCGGCGATCCGTTCGCCGAGGGTGATCTCGCGCCAGGGCCGAGAGAGAACGTCGGCGGCGTCGGACGCGGCGTTCTTCACGTCCCGCCAGGCCTTGGCGAACGCGCCCATCTCTTGTTCCGCCAATCCGCCGATCTGCCGCCGCAGCAGGCCGATCGCCTCGGCGGCCGCCTCGCCCGCCCGGCCGTGCATGGTGAGGCCGTGGATGTGCTCCATCTCGGCGGCGTCGGCGAAACGGAGCTGATCGTTCAACTTCCGCAAGCCCGCCTCGCCGCCGTCGAGGGCCTTGACCAGAACATCGGCCGCTTCCGGCAGATCACGGCCCAGCGCCGCCGCCAGATCACGGGCCGCCTCGGCTGCTCCCGCCATCTGTCCGGCGCGGAGGGTTCTCGACCCGGCCAGAATGCTGATCCCGGCCACGGCGTCGTCCCGGCCGACGTCGCCCTGACCGCCTGCCAGATCGAACGCCGTCCGGCGCAGGGACACGGCCTGAAACTCCCCCTCGCGCCCGACGGCTCGCAGCCCGTTCCGAAGGGTCTTGAGCTGGGACGCCATCTCCGCCGCGCGCAGGGCCCCGACCGCGAACGGCGCGGCCAGAGCCGCCACCGCCGCCCCGGCCCCCAGCGCCGCCGCCACCGTCCCCGAAAAGCCGACCCCCATCATGCGCAGGCCGTAAACCAGATCGGGCAGGGGCGAGGCCATGGAAACCAGATCGCCCTTGGTGGCAACCGCCACATTGCCGATGTTGACCAGGTTGGAAATGGCGATCTGCCGCCCCATGGCCATCTGCCCCGCCGAAACCTCGACAGCCCGACCGGCTTCCAGGTGGTTTTTGGCCAGCTCTTTGTGGCTTTTGGCAAGAGTATCGACCGCCTTGGTCGCCTCTCCGGCCTGAGTGACCAGAGCCGGACCAACGGAGCTTTGATTGAGCGTCCGCGCAGCACGGCTGCCGCTTTCGCCCATCCGGTCGACCGCTTTGCTCACCTGCTCGGCGGCTCCGACCACCTGGGCGGTGCCGTCGGCGCGCAGGCGCAGAACGAGGTTCAGATCGCCCCTATTCATGAGCCATCTCCCGATGCTCCGCCGTCTGGGACGCCGCCCGGGACGTAAACACCCGCATCGCGTTCATCTCCATGATCTTGATCTGGCGCAACACCTTTGGCGTCATCGGAGTGCCAACCACCCTCGCTATCTCCATGAGGGTGAGGTAGTCGAGACCGACCACCGCCCCATCCATGCCCGCACGCCGCCACTGAGTCTCGCACCACAGGAACAGATCGACGGCGGCACGGTTCTCGGGAAAGACCGGGAAAGGCTCTTTTGCCTTGCCCGGCGGCACCGGAATGCCGAAGAACAGCGCCGCCTCGTCCGCTTCCTCATCTCCGCTGTCGTTCCATGCCGCCCAGTGGCGGGCGGCAGCGGCTAGTTTTTTTCCGCCGCCTCGCCGTTGATGGCCTGGAAATAGGCGCGGATGAACGCGGCGCGCACATAGGGAATGGCCAGCAGGGCGTCGCGCGTCTCGTCGGAGAAGACGAGGGGGGAGCCCTGCTCATCCTCGATCTTGTTCCAACCGGCCAGAACCTCCTTGAGGATCGTCTTGTCGGGGTTACCCGCCTGATCATTGAGTTCGCCCAGCCGCTCGGACGACACCACCCGGAAGAGGCCCAGGGCCTCACGGACTTCCTTGCGCCCGTTCGGGACCGGAACCAGGATGCGCACGGGCCAGGAAAAGGTGGGATTGGGTGTAAAGGTGAACATCGGTTTAACGCTCCTATTTAGCGGTGATGACAAACTCATCGTCGCCCTGGGGCGCGGTGAAGGTCAGGGTGCACTGGCACATGGTCACCCCCTGATCCTCGACCATGGCGGGCTCGGTGATCTGCACCGCCGGGGCGTCGATCTGGATGATGTTGCCCGCCGTCGTGCCGTGGACGAGTTGCAGGGCTCCGGTGGTTCCGGCCTGGGCCACCGCTTCAGGGTCGAAGGTGGCGATGGGCGGCCACTCGAACACCACCGATCCGGTGGTCTGCCGGTCGGTCAGGGCGATCTCCTTGAAGTTGACCAGGTCGCGCAAAGCGGTGGCGGACCCGAGGTTCATCTCCAGGCTCTTCATCACCAGGGCGTGGCCGAACAGGGTGAAGATCGGGGTGTTGTTCTTCGACACCGGAATACCGTCGGCAAAGCCGGTGTAACCGGGAGCCGGAATGGTGCCCGGCTCGGAGGCTGCCGACCACAGGCCCAATCCCTCGACCTTGAAGTGGGGGAGATTGCCCGCCTGAAAGCTCATGCCGAAGGTGCCGCGCGCCCCGAGAAGCTTTCTGAGCTGGTTGTCCTTATAGTAGTAGAGAGAGGCGCTCTCGAAGCCGGTCGAGATGGGGGTGTATTCGACCTTGGTGGCGGCGGTGACCGTCTCGTCCAGACCGCACATCCGTGCCAGCACTCCCCAGCCGGGAACGTCTCCCGCCGCTCCGGACCCGGCAACCTCCACCTCGAAATCGGTTTTGCGGTGAATGCTGACCGGCACCTTGGGCGAAGCGCCCAGCTTGGGCTTCAACAGCCCGCGATCCTCGGTGTTCCCAGCCAGCGGCACCAGATTGGCGTTGCGGATTTTGATGGCGTTGGCGCCGCTCGGCACCTCGTCCACGCCATAGGTCGTTTCGATTGCGGCGAGAATGTAGGTTTTGCGCCAAAAGAGGGACATGGGGGAACTCCTGAAGTCAGCCGCGCAGGGTGGTGTCGGTGGAAAACTCGTGCAGCCACCACACTTCGCCCTCGGTCATGTGTACGAGCGAGCCACGGACAAAGGTGATCGGGGTGAACGCTTCGCCGGGCGTCCAGCCGACGAGCACGGTTTCCAGATGTTCGGCGAGGGTCTCGATCTCCTCGGCCCGTCTGCTTCCGGCGGCATCGTCATGGACGCGCTGGACGATCACCACGCCGAAGCGGATCGTCTTTCTCTGCCGCACCTCCTGGGTGCCGGTGGTGTTGGGACCGGCCATGGACGAGGTCGGCACCACATAGGCGGCGGGCACCTGCCGGGGCGGGTTGGCCTGGATGGAGGCCAACGCCAGAGCCTGATCCACATGACGAAACGGGGAACCGGAGACCGCTTTCAGAAAGGTGACGACATCAGAGAGCATCATCGAC
>JADGDA010000253.1 GCA_015228695.1 Alphaproteobacteria bacterium | reverse complement strand
TGGGGGTCGGCGCGGGGGACGAGGTCGTCACCGTGTCCCACACCGCGCTCGCCACGGTGGCCGCCGTGGTCCTGAGCGGGGCGACGCCGGTTCTGGTGGACGTGGACCCGGTGACCCGGACCATGGCTCCCGAGGCGGCGCGGGCCGCGCTCACGCCCCGGACCAAGGCCATCGTCGCGGTTCATCTCTATGGCCAGCCGTGCGACATGGACGCGCTCCTGACCATTACCCGCGAGCATGGCCTGTTTCTCCTGGAGGATTGCGCCCAGGCCCAGGGGGCTTCCCATCGCGGACGCCGGGTCGGCTCCATGGGGGACGTCGGGTGTTTCAGCTTTTACCCGACCAAGAACCTGGGGGCCATCGGTGACGGCGGGGCGGTGACCGCCGGCGACGCCGGGGTGGCCGCGCGGGTGCGCGAACTGCGTCAATACGGCTGGGATGCCGAGCGGATCAGCCGCAGGCCGGGCTTCAATTCCCGTCTGGACGAGATGCAGGCGGCGGTTCTGCGGGTGAAGCTGCCCGACCTTGACGCCGACAACGCCCGCCGGGCGGTGGTCGCGTCCCGCTATTCCCGCGAGCTTGCCGGTCTCGGCCTGGAGCTTCCGCCCCTGGTCGCGGAGACCGTGGCCGCGCACCACCTCTATGTGATCGCCACCGGGCGGCGCGACGCCCTCAAGGCGCACCTCGAACGGCGGGGCATCGCCGCCGGCATTCATTACGCCGTTCCGGCCCATCGTCATCCCGGCTACGCCGATCGGGTCCGGTTGCCTTCCGCTGGGCTTCCGGTCACGGACTCCCTGGTCGCGCGGATTCTGACCCTCCCCATTTATCCCGAACTGGGCGAGGGTGACATCGGCGCCGTGGTGGCCGGCGTCCGATCCTTCTTCGAGGAGGCTGTGGGGTGAAGCGCAAAACGGCCGAACAGATCCAGGGCGCGGTCCAGTCCCAGTACGAACGGTTTCCCTATCCCCCGCCCCTGGACGCGATCTCCTCCGAAATTCTGGAGGGGAATGGCTTCATGATGGGATGCCCGTCCCGGGAATTCCACATCTACTGGCCGTCGCTCCCGGAGCGGCGCGATCTCGATATCCTGATCGCGGGTTGCGGCAGCAGCCAGGCCGTCCAGGATGCCTACACCCTTCCCGAAGCCCGCTTCACCGCCATCGACTTGTCCCAGACCTCCATCGACAATTCCAAGCGGCTGATGGCGCAGCATGGCGTCAAGAACATCGAGTTCCACCAGATGTCGCTCTACGACGTCGAGGAACTGGGACGGGACTTCGATCTGATCGTCAGCACCGGGGTCATTCACCACCTGCCCGACCCGGCCGCCGGATTGCGAGCCCTGCGCAAGGTGCTGCGCCGCGACGGTTCGATGCTGTTGCTGCTCTATGGCCGCTATGGCCGGGATTCGGTCTATCTGTTTCAGCAGATGTTCCGCCTCATGGGCATTTCGGGCGAGACCGTGACGGAAGAACAGATTGCGCAGATGGTCGATCTGGTGCGAAACGTCCCCCCGACCCACCCCTTTCACCTGCGCAAGGACATCTACAACGATTTCCGCCCGGCGGAGATCGTGGACCTTTACCTCCATCCCCAGGACGTGGCGTATACCGTTCCGGAAATCTACGATCTTCTGGCGGAGGCGGGGCTGTCCATGCAGCGGTTCATCCAGCAGGCCCCCTACGTCCCGCGATTTTCCGGCCTGCTCGGGCATCCCTTCTACGAAAAGGTGGACAGGATGAGCGACCGCGAGCAATTCGCCATCACCGAGCTGTACCGGGCCGGGATGTACACCCATACCTTCGTCGCCTGCCGGGACGACCGCCCCGAAGCTTCCTACCGCATCGATTTCGAGGGCGCGTCCTTCTGGAAGTACGTGCCCAGGATTCGCGGCACCGTCAACCAGTCACCCCGTTCCGACGGCCGGCCGGGCGTCGAAATCACGGTCAGCGGCCACGGCAAGTTCCAGACCGAGATTCTGCTCGATCCGGCACAGGTCTTCCTGATAGGCCGGATGGACGGGCAAAAGACCGTCCAGGATATCGTGGACGAGCTTTCGGAGCACCACGACGGGGAAACGGCCCGGTCCTTCGTCATGGGGGCGTTGCGCGACCTGTGGATGTTCGACGTGATCGCCTTTCAGATTCCGGCCGTGCGTTCGCGTCCGGCCCGCAAGGAAACCACTGTATGACCGGTGGGGAAAAAGAGCGGGTTCAGGCGGACGTCACGGCTCAATACGAACGTTTTCCCTATCCGGCGCCGGTCGATACCCTGTCTTCGGGAATTCTCGACGGCTCGATGGGGGTCGATGGGTGCTTCAGCCGCGATTACCACCTCTATTGGCCGGCCGCGCGGCATCGCGACGGCCTTGACGTCCTGGTCGCCGGATGCGGCAGCAAACAGGCGGTGGAGATGGCCTACGGCGTTCCCGGGGCCCGCGTCGTCGCCATCGATCTGTCGGCGACCTCCATCGCCCATTCGCGGCGTCTGGCGGAAAAGCATGGCGTCGGCAATATCGAGTTCATCCAGATGTCGCTGTTCGACGTCGCCGACCTGGGGCGCGATTTCGATCTGATCGTCAGCACGGGGGTGATCCACCATCTTCACAATCCGGCGGAGGGGTTGAAGGCGTTGCGGGGGGTGCTGCGGCGGGATGGATCGATGCCCCTGATGCTGTACGGCCGCTATGGGCGGGATTCGGTCTATCTGTTCCAGGACCTGTTCCGTCGCCTGGGGCTGACGGTGGAGAACGTCACCGCCGACGATATCGACAAGATGATCGATCTGATCCGGAACGTGCCGGACACTCACCCCTACCATCTGCGCAAGGACGTCTACTGCAATTTCAAGCCCGAGGAAATCGTCGACCTGTATCTCCACCCCCACGACATTCCCTTCACGGTTCCAGCCATCCTTGATCTTCTGGCCGAGAGCGGGCTGGTCTTGCAGCATTGGGGACGTCAATCGAGCTATTGGCCCCGTTGCACCTCTCTGGTCGGGCATCCGTTTTTCGAGCGGGTGGACGCCCTCGACGCGCGCACGCAGTGGACCATCTGCGAGCTGTACAACGCCAACATCAACCGCCATTTCTTTGCCGCCTGCCGCGACGACCGTCCTCTTTCCACCTACAAGGTCGAGTTCGACGGTGATGCATTCTGGGATTATGTGCCGCAGGTCCGGTGGCATCTGCGCTATCAGCCGAGGACCGACGGCCAGCCCGGCATGGAGGCGTGGACCGTCTTCGCCTCGGCGGCGACCCCCCAGAAGATCACCCTGGACGCCACCCAGGCCTTCGTCTTTTCCCTCATCGACGGGAAGCAGAGCGTGCGCGATATCGTGCAGGCGCTGCTGCCCCACGGGGACGAGGCGACGGCCAGGTCCTATGTGAAGTCGGTCCTGCGCGATCTGTGGATGTTCGACGCCGCGTCGTTCTGCTTTTCGGCCGACGCCGTGGCCGTGCCCGCGCTCGATATCGACGATGCGTTCCGCCGGGCCGTCGAGTTCCATCAGGCCGGGCAGGAGACCGAGGCCGAGCGTCTGTACTGGGCGATCATGGTGGAATCTCCCGGTCTTCCCGACGTGAACCACAACCTGGGAATCATCGCCGTCGAGCACGGGCGGGCGGAAGCGGCCCTGCCGCTGCTGCGGTCGGCCATCGAGTTGGGGAACGACGACAAGCCGATCTACTTTCATTCCCTTTGCG
>JADGDA010000252.1 GCA_015228695.1 Alphaproteobacteria bacterium | reverse complement strand
AAAAATTAATTTTTCTTTTTTTTTAAAGGAAACCCCCAAAAAATAGAGAAAAAAAAGATAAAAAAGAGTAAAATACCGGCAAGTTGACTAGAACTTTTAGTAAAATGAATGCGGACACTATCAGGCCTAGCAATCTCATTCGAATTAGGAGGAGCACCATTGAAGCCGCCGCCAGCAACACTAGAAGATCCATTGATCTTGGCATTAGCACGAGCGCCGCCATCCTCGCCTCCGGTCCATTCCGCTCCTCATTATACCGACGAGCCGATAAATCAGCTCGCCGTATTTCCCTCGCCGGGCGTCGTGCGAAAGCACGCCTTCGGCGTGGCCGTCCGGCCGCTTGATCCCGGCACGCAGGTTGGATGATGTGTCAAACATTGTACGCGCCGGTATTATAGCAGAAAATGGACCGGGTGGTTTTTTGGAGCTAGAATCCCGGGAGGGCGTGTCAGGAATCGATGGGGTGGGCCGTGGCGTATTGGCTGCTCAAATCCGAACCGGGGTGCTGGTCATGGGGCGATCAGGTGGCCAAGGGTGTCGAGCCGTGGACCGGTGTCCGTAATTTCCAGGCGGCCAACAACATGAAGGCCATGGCGCTGGGCGACCGGGCGTTCTTCTACCACTCGGTGACGGAAAAGCGCATCGTCGGCATCGTCGAGGTGGCCGGGGAATACCACGGGGACCCGACCGACCCATCCGGGCGTTTCGGCGCGGTGGACGTGAGAACCCTCATGACTCTGCCCCGCCCCGTTCCCCTGGCCGAGATCAAGGCCGATCCCCGCCTCTCCCACCTGCCCCTCATCCGCCAGTCCAGGCTGTCGGTCATGCCGATCGACGCCGAGTCCTGGAACATCCTCTGCGCGCTCGGCGGCGTGGCCCCGTGACGCCGGGTCCCGATCACCATGGAACATCCACCCCCGTCCGGTCGATGAAGCGACCGCTGTCGGCCGGGGTCAGGCGGTCGATGACCTCGCGCATGCCCCGGACGCTAGTCTCGACCGAGATCAAGGCTCCCGGACCGCCCATGTCCGTTTTCACCCAGCCGGGATGGAGAACGACGGCAATGATACCCCGGCGGGCCAGATCGACGGCCATGCTTTTGGTGGCGGCGTTGAGCGCCGCCTTGCTCGCTCGGTAGAGGTAGGTGCCGCCGGAGCCGTTGTCGGCGATGCTGCCCATTTTGCTGCTGAGATTGGCGATGACGGGACGGTGACCCCGCCCGAGGTGCCCGATGAAGGCCTCGGCCATTTTCACCGCCGCGATGGTGTTGACGCGGAAGACGCGGACCCAGGCTTCCTCGTCGAGGTGGCCGAACTCCTGGCTTCCCCCCTCGTTACCGTAAACGCCGGCGTTGTTGATCAATAGGTCCAGCGGGCCGTCGGCCAGCGATCGCGCCACGATCGCCATGGCCCGGCTGTCGGTCACGTCGAGGGCCTGGACGCTGATCGTCCCCATCGCCCCCGCCAGAGCCGTCAGTGCGGACGAACCGCTCGGATCGCGGCAAGTGGCGACGACGCGCCACCCGGCCTCGGCGTATTGACGGGAAAACTCCAATCCGATGCCGCGATTGGCGCCGGTGATGAGAACAGTGGGCATGGCATGCTTCTCCGTATTACGGGACCCGAACGTTTTTCAATCTCTCAGTCATACGAATCTTTTGACCCTCGGCCAACTGCCCCGTCGGGGGAGGCGCTTGCGTCGGGCTCGTGATCGCGGCACCATGTCCCATGCGCTCGCTGCGGCAAAAGATCATCGTCGGGTATTATTTCATCGGCACTCTGCTGGTCGGACTGTCGATGCTGGCGCTTTTCGAGCTGCGCGACATCGAGCGCCAGATCATGGTCGGCGCCCGCGTCTCCGAGTTCTTCGACATGGTGATGGAGATGCGCCGGTTTGAGAAAAATCACCTCCTGTACGCACAGACCGACGATTACAGCGAAGCCGTCGGCTATTTGAACCGGACGCGCGCGGTTCTGCGCGACCACCGTCCCGACTTCGTCGCCATTGCGGGCGCGGAACAGATTTCCACCCTGGAAATCGAGATCGACGCCTATCGAAAGGCCATCGGTTTCCTCGCCCCGCTCCCCGTGGGAGACCTCGCCCGGAAGGATCGGGACGAAGCGCGCGCCGAGGTCCGCCGCCACGGCAAGACCATCGTCACCATCGCCGAACGGATCACCCGGGACGAGCGGGCCGGAATCAAAGGCGCGCTCACCACGCACCGGCTCAATCTGATCGGTTTTATCCTCACCCTGCTGGCGCTGTTGATCGCCGCCGGACAGATCCTGTCCCGGATCGTGACCAAGCCGCTCCTGGACATGGAACGCAGCATGGAGGCCGTGGCGCGGGGACGGCTGGACAAGATCAATCTGCATTCCTCGGACCGGGAAATCGTTTCCCTCAGCCGGGCGTTCAACCGGATGCTACAGGAAATCGAGCTGCGGCAGCGTCATCTGCATTTCAACGACAAGCTGGCGGCCCTCGGCACGCTGATTTCCGGCGTGGCCCACGAGTTGAACAATCCCCTCTCGAACATTTCCACCTCCTGCCAGATCCTGCTTGAGGAGGTGGAGACCACCGACGTGGACTTCCGCCGCCAATTGCTGGAGCAGATCGATCAGCAGAGCGAACGGGCGCGCGCCATCGTGCGTTCTCTCCTCGACTTCAGCCGCCAGCAACAATTCAATCGCGTTCCCCTGGTTCTGCGTTCCCTGGTGGAAGAGACGCTGCTGTTCCTGAAGGGAGAGATGTCGGGATCGGTGCGCGTCGTGGTCTCCATTCCCGACGATATCGTCGTCGTCGCCGACAAGCAGCGTTTGCAGCAGGTTTTCCTCAATCTGATCAAGAACGCGCTCGAAGCCACCACCGAGGGCGACGTGACCCTCCTCGCCTCCCGCCGCTCCCAGGACGAGGCGCTGAACTTGGCCGAAACCATCGGGAACCTGGACCACGCGGCGCAATGCATCACTGCGGAGACCATGATCATCATCGAGGTGCGGGACAGCGGCTCCGGCATCTCCCAAGAAGACCTGCCGAACGTCTTCGATCCGTTCTTCACCACCAAGGATGTCGGACGCGGCACCGGACTCGGACTCTTCGTCGTCTACGAAATCGTCAAGGAGCACGGAGGATGCGTGAGCGTCGACAGTATTCCTGGAAAGGGGAGTTCATTCTTCGTTATGCTGCCGGACGTGGGAGATGGATCGACCGCCGGGTCCGGCACGGGGGAGAGCGATGAGCGCAGCACTGAAATGGCAGTGGCCGAGATCGGCGACCCATGATCCCCCGGCCGCCCCACCGGCGGCGGCGCCCCGGCCCCTGGGGGTCGTCGTGCGGCCGGACTTCACCGGAACGGCCCGGGTCATGCCGGGCCGGTTGCTCATCGTGGACGACGAACGCATCGCCGTCCGCAACCTTGAGCACGTCATGCGCAAGGACGGCTACGAGGTCCTGACCGCCTACAGCGGCTCCGCGGCCCTGACCATCCTGGAGACGCAACCGGTGGACATCGTCCTGACCGACCTGAAGATGGAACGGGTCGACGGGATGCAGGTGCTGCGCCGCTGCCACGAGATTTTACCCGAAAGCGAGGTGATCGTGATCACCGGCTACGCCACCCTCGAATCGGCCGTGGGGGCGATGAAGCAGGGAGCCTTCAACTACATCGCCAAACCGTTCCGCCTGGACGAGGTCCGCAGGGTGGTCG
>JADGDA010000251.1 GCA_015228695.1 Alphaproteobacteria bacterium | reverse complement strand
ACCCAGAGCGTCCGTTCTGCCCGACCTCTCGCGGGTCCTGCGCGGCCACCCCAATGCCGTCCTCCAAGCCCCCCCCGGAGCCGGCAAGACCACGCGCGTGCCCTTGGCCTTGCTGGAGGAACCCTGGCTCGGATCGGGGCGGATCGTCATGCTGGAGCCGCGCCGCCTCGCCGCCCGCGCCGCCGCCCACCGGATGGCCGCGATGCTGGGGGAAAAGGTCGGAGAAACGGTCGGCTACCGGGTCCGGTTCGACAGCGTCGTCGGGCCGCGCACCCGAATCGAGGTGGTGACCGAGGGAATCCTCACCCGCCGCCTGCAACGGGACCCGTCCCTGGAAGGCGTCGGTGCGGTCCTGTTCGACGAATTCCATGAACGCAGCCTCCACGCCGATCTGGGTCTTGCCCTCTGCCTGGAAACACAGGGAGCGTTGCGCGAGGATTTGCGGATTCTGGTCATGTCGGCGACCCTGGAGGGGGAACCGGTGGCGAGGATTCTGGGCAACGCGCCCATCGTGACCAGCGAGGGACGCGCATGGCCGGTGGAGACCCGCTACCTGGACCGCCCGCCGGCGGGCCGCCTCGAAGACTCCGTCGCCGCCGCCGTCCGCCGCGCCCTGGAGGAGGAACTAGGCGACGTTCTGGTGTTCCTTCCCGGAGCTGGAGAAATCCGCCGGGTCGAACGCCTGCTCTCCGGCATCCCGGCCCTGATCGCCCCGCTGTACGGCGACCTGCCCCAGGAAGCCCAGGAGCAGGCGATTCTTCCGCCACCGCCGGGAACGCGGAAAGTGGTGCTCGCCACCTCCATCGCCGAAACCAGTCTGACCATCGAGGGGGTCAGGGTGGTGGTGGATTGCGGCCTGATGCGGGTGGCCCGCTTCGACCCCCGGGGCGGCATGACCCGCCTGGAGACCGTGAAGGCGTCGAGGGCCTCCGCCGACCAGCGGCGCGGTCGGGCCGGACGGCTCGGGCCGGGGGTGTGCTACCGGCTGTGGAGCGAATCCGCCCATGGCTCCCTGCCCCTCTTCACCGCCCCGGAAATCCTGGAGGCCGATCTGGCTCCCCTGGCCCTGGAACTGGCGCGCTGGGGGGCCTTGGACCCGCTCTCCCTCGCCTGGATCGATCCTCCTCCGCAGGCGGCCCATGCCCAGGCACGGGACCTGCTGACCCGGCTCGGCGCGCTGGACCGCGACGGACGCATCACCGGCCATGGACGGGAGATGGCCGAGATTCCCCTGCATCCCCGTCTGGCCCACATGGTGATCCGGGGACGGGGGTTGGGGCTGGGCTCCCTGGCCTGCGACGCGGCCGCCCTGCTGGCCGAGCGCGACATCGTCCGGGGAACCCGCGATCCCGACTTGCGGATGCGGCTCGACCTGATGCGCGGAGCGGACGGCCCCCCGCCGACGGGACTCGTCCTGGACCATGACGCCCGCCGCCACGCCCGGCGGATGGCCGACCGGTTCCGCCAATTGCTGGGAAAAACCGGCCGGGAGTCCAACGATCCGCGCCGCCTGGGGCTTCTCGTGGCCCTCGCCTATCCCGACCGCATCGCCCGGAGACGGACGGGCGGGGCCGGCCAATTCCGCCTCGCCAACGGCCGTGGTGCCGTCCTGCCCACGACCGAGCCCCTGGCGGCCGAGGACTGGCTGGCGGTGGCCGATCTGGACGGGGACAAGCGCGAGGCGCGGGTTTATCTGGCCGCGCCCTTGTCCGAGGCCGATCTGGAACTGGGGTTCGCCGAACACTTCTCGGCGGAGTCCTTCGTCCGCTGGGACAGCCGCGAGCAGGCGGTGCAGGCGCGCCGCCGGACCTCCTTCGGCGCCCTCGTCCTGAAAGACGAACCTCTGCGCGATCCGGCCCCGGAGGCCGTGACGGCGGCCCTGATCGAGGGGATACGGGAGATGGGCCTCGAAGCCCTGCCGTGGACCCCGGACATCCTGGCCTGGAGAACACGGGTCGCCTTTCTGCGCCGGTTGGATGGGGACGGCTGGCCCGACGTCGGCGACGCGGCGCTGCTGGGCGGCCTGGAGCACTGGCTGGCGCCCTACCTGGACGGGATGAGCCGCCGCGCCCATCTGAAAACCCTCGACCTGGGAAGCGCCCTGCGGAACCTGCTGGACCGGCAACGGCAACGGATTCTGGAGGAGGACGCCCCCACCCACCTCACGGTTCCGAGCGGGTCCCGCCTGCCCATCCGCTACGAGGACGACGGGCCGGTGCTGGCGGTCCGCCTGCAAGAAATGTTCGGCGCGCGCGAGACCCCGGCCATCGGCGGGGGAAAGGTCCCCCTCACCCTGCATCTGCTCTCCCCGGCGGGACGGCCGGTGCAGGTGACGCGGGACCTGGGGGGATTCTGGGGCGGAGCCTACCGACAGGTCAAGGCCGATCTGAAAGGGCGCTATCCCAAGCACCACTGGCCCGATGATCCCCTCCGGGCCGAGCCGACCAGCCGAACAAAACGAACGTCTGGTTAGAGCGGAACCCGCTCTAATTTGAGGACAGGTCCAGACTGCCGTAGATCGGAGCCAGCGGAATCGTGTCGTCGGTCGTCTCCAGGTGGATGCTGCCGCAACCCTCCACCGTCTCCATCCTCCAGCCCTCTCCGTCGCGGTGCCAGACCTGCCCGCCACGGCGGCGGCCATCCACGAACAGCACCTCCCGCACCGAGGGAACGGCGATGTAATGATACAGCTTGATCCCACGATCCAGGGCGGCGCTCGCCCGCGACAGGACCTCGACCACCAGCAGCGGCTCGTCGATGACCGGAGCCTCGCCCTGCCGCTCGACGCAGGACATGACCAGATCGGCGACGAAAAAGGTGTTCCGCTCGGGAATGACGATTCCCGCCTCGGCAAACATCTGACAGGGAGGACGGGCGCGCATGCCGATGCGGATCGTCAGCCGGGACACCAGCAGCCCATGGGTCTCGGAAACCGGCGCGATCGGCACCACCTCGCCTTCGATCAGCTCGTGACCTCCCCCGGTCCCGGCGTTCCAGGCCAGAAAATCGGAAAGGGGCATATTGACGGGTTCGATCGGGCTCATGGGTTTTCTTCTGTGGCTTTTCTCTATCCGGTGCGGTCGCTTCCCCGACCATAATCCCGAGACCGTCACCAGCCGGTTAACAAAACCGGGCGGACGTCGCGATTTCCTGATAGTCTGGCCGCCGCCTGGGGATGCGACGGCAGGGAGGGAACAGCCAATGGATACGGACGTTCGCCGCCAGTCCTATCTGGCCTTCCGCGACCGCTCCGCCGTCACGCTGAAGGCCAAGCATCTCCGCCAGTTCGACCGCGAATTCGGACGCCTGTCCGCCGCCGACCCGGCCATGTCGGTGCTGGAGATCGGTTGCGGGGCCGGGCTGTTCCTCCGCTATCTGGAGAACAGGGGGTACCGGCGGATCGTCGGGGTCGATGTGGACGACCGCCTCAAATCGGTTCTCGGAGACCTGACCCGGACCGAGCTTCTGTTCGGCGACATCCGCGCCCTGGCCGAAACCGCCTTGAAAAACGAGACGTTCGACCGGATCGCCCTGTTCGACGTCGTGGAGCACATCGAACTTTCCACGCTGATTCCCCTCATGCGGACCTTGAGGAAGCTGTTGACGCCGGAGGGGAGGCTGGTGATCCGCACGCCGAACGTCAGTTCCCCGTGGGGAGTGAAGATGTTTTTCGACTCCTTCGACCACGTCACCCCCCTGACCCCCGCGCGCA
>JADGDA010000250.1 GCA_015228695.1 Alphaproteobacteria bacterium | reverse complement strand
CGCCGGGCCCTCAGTCGCCGGGCGCGGCCGGCCGGCCGCTTGGCTTTCGGCGCGTCGTGCCGAAGGCACGCCCCCGGCATGACAGCGTCGGCCCGCAGCCGTGAACTCCAGCGGTCATTGTTAATGACCGCCGGTTCAGCCACGGGAGTCTCGGGCCGCGCGCGTTATTGGCTATCACAACATCTTCCGCCTGGAAAGCGGCAGAAAGGGCAAAAGCCCCTCCAAAAGAAGCGGGATTGTCGAAACATCGTCGCCACCGGCGGTTACCCGCCGCCACCGGCCGGGCGCCGCCCGCGCGAGGGCGCTTCATGGGCCGTCCAACAATCGGCGGCGGCGACGGGAACAAGGACCAGGAAAAGCGCGAGTCGCGCCTTTCCTCCCGCCGCTTTCCGGGCTAAGCTCGGCCTCCCGATCCCAAAAAGGCGACCCATCATGCCCGACCCCAGCGGCGTTCCCGGCCCCGCGCCCGCCTCCGTCCGCGAGGCCTTCGATCTGTCCGGCCGCGTGGCGGTCATCACCGGAGGGGGGGGGCTGCTGGGACGCAAGCATGCCGAGGCCGTGGCCGAACTCGGAGCCCTTGCGATCCTGGTGGACGTCGATCTCGCCCGGGCGGAGACGGCGGCGGAGGCCGTCAACGGGCTTTATCCGGGCCGGGCCGTGGCCAGGGGCTGCGACATCACCCGGCCCGAGGCGGTGGAGGCGTTGCGCGACGATCTTCTCGCCGCCCACGGCCGCGTGGACATCCTCATCAACAACGCCGCCAACAATCCCAAGGTGGAGGGGAACCCCAAGGCCGGAGGGGGCCAATGGTCGCGGCTGGAGGCGTTTCCCCTGGACGTCTGGAACCAGGACATCGCGGTCGGTCTGACCGGCGCGTTTCTCTGCGCCCGGGTTTTCGGACCGGTGATGGCGGCGGCGGGCCGGGGGGTCATCCTCAACGTCGCCTCCGACCTGGGCCTGATCGCGCCCGACCAGCGCCTTTACCGCAAGGCGGGTCTGGCCGAGGACGAACAGCCGGTCAAGCCCGTCACCTACTCGGTGGTCAAGGCCGGACTGATCGGCCTGACCCGCTACCTCGCCACCTATTGGGCGGAGCGCGGCGTGCGCGCCAACGCCGTCGCTCCGGGGGGCGTCCACGCCGGGCAGGACCCGGATTTCCTCGGCCGCCTCGCCCACCTGATCCCCCTGGCCCGCATGGCGCACCAGGACGAGTACAAAGCCACCGTCGCCTATCTGGTCTCGGACGCCTCATCCTATATGACGGGAGCGGTGCTGACGGTGGACGGCGGCCGGACGTGCTGGTGAGGAAAGCGAGTTGACCCATGACGACGCTTGAGATCGCCGCGACCGCGTTCGGACTGGCCAGCGTCTGGCTGACGGTCCGCCGCAACATCTGGCTGTGGCCGACCGGGATGGTCATGGTCGCCCTTTACAGCATCATCTTCTACGAGGCCAAGCTGTATTCGGAAGTGGGCCTTCAGGTCATCTTCTTCATTCTCCAGATTTACGGATGGCATCATTGGCTGCGGGGAGAGAAGACCGAACTGCCGGTCACCCGGCTGAGCGGACGGCAGATGCTGGCGGGACTGGGGGCGGTCGTGGCCGGAGCGGCGGCGCTGGGCTACGTCATGGACACCCATACCGGCGCCGTCCTGGCCTATCCGGACGCCTTCATCACCACGATGAGTCTGGCGGCCCAGTGGCTCGTGGGGCGCAAGGTGCTGGAGAACTGGCTGTGCTGGATCACCTCGGACGTGGTGTCCGTCGGCGTCTATCTGGACCGGGGGCTGTACCCGACCGCCGGCCTCTACGCGACGTTTTTGATCATGGCGACGGTAGGATACACGACGTGGAAAAGATCGCCGCGCGCGGCCTGATCATCGGCAAGTTTCTGCCGCCCCATCTGGGTCACCGGTATCTTGTGGACTTCGCGCGGACCTGCGTCGAGCGGTTGACGGTGCTGGTCTGCTCCCTCCGCTCCGAACCCATCCCCGGCGAGCTGCGCCTTGCGTGGATGCGGGAGATGTTCCCCGACGTCGACGTGCTCCACCACGGCGCGGAAAATCCCCAGTACCCCGAGGAGCACCCGCGTTTCTGGGACATCTGGCGGGACAGCATCCGCGCCCTGGTGCCCGACGGCCCCGACGTCGTTTTCGCCTCCGAGGACTACGGCGCCCCCCTTGCCGAAACGCTGGGCGCCCGTTTCGTGCCGGTGGACCGGGATCGGGAGCTGGTTCCGGTCTCGGGAACGGCCATCCGCGAGGCCCCCCTGGCCCACTGGGCCTATCTCCCCTCCTGCGTGCGGCCCCATTATCTCAAGCGGGTCTGCGTCTATGGACCCGAGTCCACGGGAAAATCCACCCTGGCCCGCGCTCTGGCCGCCCACTTCAAGACCGTTCACGCCGCCGAATATGGCCGCACCTTCGTGGACGCCAACGGAGGGCGCTGCTCCGCCCCGGACATCGCCACCATCGCCCACGGCCACCGCGCCTCGGAGGAAGCCCTGGCCCGGCAGGCCAACCGTGTCCTGTTCAGCGATACCGACGCCATCACCACCACCCTGTGGAGCGACATCCTGTTCGGCGCGTGCCCGGAATGGGTCCGCGAGCTGGCCGAGCGCAGGCGCTATGATCTTTACCTCCTGCTGGACGTGGACGTTCCCTGGGTCGCGGACCCCCAGCGTTGGCTGCCGGAGGACCGGGAGGCGCAGTTTCTCCGCTGGAAGGGCGAGTTGGACCGGCGCGGACGCTCCTACGTCGTGATCCGTGGCTCGTGGGCGGAACGTTTCGAGATGGCCCGCCGCGCGGTGGAACAACTTCTCGACGGGACCGCGCGCCCATGAGCGCCTGCCTGCATTGCGGCTCCGAGGTTCCGCCCCGTGGCCCGGCCGCGCCCGATTTCTGCTGCGCCGGATGCCGGGCGGCCCACGACCTGATCCAGGGGATGGGGCTGGAGCACTATTACCGCCGCCGCTGCCTCGATCCGAACGCCCAGCCCCTGAAACCGGACGAGGAGGCCACGGGCGTCGGGATCGCCGATTACGTCCGGGAAGAGGAAGACGGCGTCTTTTCCCTGCATCTGATGGTCGAGGGCCTGCATTGCGCCGCCTGCGTCTGGCTGATCGAATCCCTGCTCGGGCGCGGGGAGGGCGTGGTGTCGGCGCGGCTCAACATGACCACCCGGCGGCTGATCCTGAAATGGCGGGCCCTGGAACGGCAAAACGGAGCGGAGCGGGCCGAGGCCCTGCTCGCGCCCGTCGTCGCCGTCGGATATCGGCTGGCCCCCTTCGATCCCGCCCGGCTGAACAGCGAGTCGCTCCGCCACGAGCAGGAGCTTCTGCGCGCCATGGCCGTCTCCGGCTTCGCCGCCGGCAATGTGATGCTGTTTTCCGTCTCCGTATGGTCCGGGGACGACATGGGGCCGGCGACGCGGTCCCTCATGCACCTGCTGTCGGCCCTGGTGGCGGTTCCGGCCATTCTCTACGCCATCCGCCCGTTCCTGCGCTCGGCGCTCGCGGCACTGCGGGCGGGGCGGACCAACATGGACGTGCCGATCACCCTCGGAGTGCTCCTGACCACGGGCATGAGTCTGTTCGAGTCCCTGCGCGGCGCCCCCCACGCCTATTTCGATTCGGCGGTCTCGTTGCTGTTTTTCCTGCTGGTCGGGCGTTATCTGGACAGCCGGGCGCGGGGCCGGGCGCGGGCCGGAGCCGAAC
>JADGDA010000024.1 GCA_015228695.1 Alphaproteobacteria bacterium | reverse complement strand
CGTTCTGGTGCCCCCATGGAACCGCGAGCCCGCCGATCTGCTGGACGGCTTGACGAAGGCCGGATTCGCGGGGGTGTCTTCCTGGGGGGCGGACGCGGGTCCGCGCCGGATCAACGTGCACGCCGACGTCATGGACTGGGAAACCGGCCGCTTCGCGGGAAACGGCCGCGTGCTGGGGCAACTCGTCGGACACCTGACCGCACGGCGCACGGGTCTGTGCCCGGACGGGCCGACCGGGCTCATGACCCACCACGCCTACCACGACGAAGGAGTCTGGGCGTTCCTGGGGGAGCTTCTGGAGAGGACGCGGCCCCGCCCCGGCATCGCTTGGCTGACGGCGATGGAGGCGCTTGAAGGATAAGCGCTGGCTACTTGTCCTTCATGACCCACACCCCGTCCCATTCCCCGACGGGCGGGACTTCGATCATGTGACGGCAGCGGCCGATGTAGGTGTCCGACAGCTTGTCGCGGGGATTGGCGGCCAGGGCCTTCTCGAAGGCGGCGATGGCTCGGTCCCAGCGGGCGCCACGGTATTCGGCCAGCCCGTCCTTGAAGTGCCCGAGCACGTCCATGAGGTTGGGGAAGCTTTCCGGCGTGTGGAATTCCATCACTTCGTGAATGGCGACCGGTTCCGTCTTTCCCTTCACCACCACCTTGTCCACCTCGCGGATCCGATAGGTGCCCCGCAGCTTGTGGAAGGTATGTTCGCTGATCAGGATGTGGGCCGAATAGGTCTTGCAGGCGCTTTCCAGCCGGGCGGCGAGGTTCACGCCGTCGCCGATCACGGTATAGTCCATGCGCTTCGGCGAGCCGATGTTGCCGGACACGATGTCGTCGGTGTTGATGCCGATGCCGATATCGATGGGCTTCTTGCCCTCCAAGGCGCGGCGGTGGTTGAAGGCGGTAAGCTCGCTCATCATGGCGCAGGCGGTGCGGACGGCGCGGTCCTCGTCGTCCTCGTGGGGGAAGGGGGTGCCGAAAATGGCCATGATGGCGTCGCCGATGAATTTATCGAGCATGCCGCCTTCTTTCTGAAGGCAATCCACCATCAGCGTGAAGTACTCGTTGAGCAGGCTGACGGTGCCCTGGGCGCCCAGTTCCTCGGTCAGGGTCGTGAAGCTGCGCACGTCCGAGAACAGGACGGTGGCGACGCTGCTCTGCCCGCCGAGCAGGTCCTCGCCCTGTTCCAGGAGCTTTTCCGCCAGCGAGACGTCCATGTAGCGGGCCATGGTGGACTTGACGCGCTTTTCCGAGCTGATGTCCTCGACCATGATCATGGTGCCGAGGTGCTTGCCCTGCACGCTGGTGAGGGGAAGGATGGTGGCGTTGACGGAAACGGTGTCGTCCCCGAACACCAGGGCGGCGTCGATGGAGGTTTCCTGCTGGCGGGTCTCGCCGACCCGCTGGATCTTTTCCATCACCCAGGCATTGGACCCGGCGAAGAATTCGGCCGCCGGCCGCTTCAGGATGCCGCCTTCCTCCGTCTTGAAGATGCGCAGCCCCGCGGTGTTGCAGGTCACGATCCGGTTTTCCTCGTCCAGGGTGATGACGCCGTTGGACATGCTTTCCAGCATGCTTTCGTTGTAGTTCTTCATGTTCTGGACGTCGTCGAACAGCTTGGCGTTCTCAAGGCCGATGGCGACCTGGCTGGTGAACGCCTTGAGGCGGGATTCGTCCTCCTCGGTGAAGGGGCCGCCCCGGCGGTTCAGAGCCTGGGTCACGCCGATGGTCTTGCCGTGCTTGTTGACCACCGGCACGCACAGAATGGAACGGGTAAAGAAGCCGGTCTTCTTGTCGAAGGCCGGGTTGAAGCGCAGGTCGGCGTAGGCGTGGGGGATGTTGACCGACTTGCCCGAGGTGAACACCGCGCCGGCGATGCCCAGGTGGTTGGGAAGGCGGATCTCCCCGAGCGTCGTGCCCATGGCCACGCGGGAAAACAGCTCGTTGGTCTTCTCGTCGTTGAGGAACAGGGTGGAGCGTTCCGCGTTCAGCATACGGGTGGCCTCGCCCATCACCTTTTGCAGCAACGACCCCAGATCGATTTCCGAGGTCACGTCGGAAACGATGTCCAGGAACGCCATTTCCTGGGCGCGGCTGCGTTCCATGCGCTCGACGAACTGGGTGCTTTGCAGCGCCACGGCGGCCTGGGTGGCGATGGCCGAGACCAGGGCCAGGTCCTCCGGAGTGAACAGACCGTCCTTTTTGTTCAAGGCCTGGATGACGCCGATGACTTCCCCCTTCACCGTCTTGACCGGGGCGCAGAGGATGGTCCGGGTGACGAATCCGGTGCGTTGGTCGATGGCGCGGTTGAAATGGGGATCGGCGTAGGCGTCGTCGATGATCCGGCCCTCGCCGGTAGTGTAGACGAAACCGGCGACGCCGCTGTTGTTGAGGAAGCGGATCTCGCGCTTGACCTGGCCCAGGGCGATTCGGGAATACAGTTCGCCGGTGTCGGAATCGTTGAGGAACAGCGATCCGCGCTCGGCCCCGGTCACCTCGATGACCACCTCGACCAGGGCGGCAAGAACATCGTCCAGCTTTTCGAACGCGGCGACCCGCCGGGAGATGTCGAGCAGGAGTTCCGCCTGGCGCAGCTTCTCGGCCGTGCGGCGCGCCGAGCTGACGCGCGGCGGCTTCGGGGTGGAGACGGTCCTGTCATCCCGCATGGTGTTGCTCCAATGTCTCGCGGAGAGTCCGGATGGTGTCCTGCAGGTGGGCGATCTCGTCGCGGTTCGTGCGCTCCATTTCGACCAGCTTGTTGTTGCAGGTCAAGCGTTCGGCGTCGAGGGTGTCGCGCAGGGCGGACACGGTCTTCCTGACCTGGGCGATTTCGTCGCTGCTCACGGCCAGGGTGCGCTGAATGGCCTCGTCCTTGTCGAGCCGGGTCTTTTCCAGTTCCTCGCGCAGGCTGAAAATAGCCTTCTTGAGTTGGGTGATCTCGTCGCTGCTGGCGCTCAAGGCCCGCTGCACGGCCTCGTCCTTGTCGAGCCTGGCCTTTTCCATTTCCTCGCGGATCGCGCGGACGGTGGAGCGGAGCTGATTGATCTCGGCGCTGCCGGCGGCGATGCCCCGCTGGACGGCCTCGTCCTTGTCGAGACGGATCTTCTCCATCTCCTCGCGCATGGTGGCGATGGCGGATTTCAGATGGGCGCTCTCGCCGGCGGCCGTGGCGACGGCGTGCTGGACGGCGTCCTCCTTGGCGACGTTCACCCGCTCCAGCTCGTCCCGCATGCCCTGAACCATGGATTCAAGCTCGCGGATCCGCAACTGGGCCTGATGGAGGGCCGCCTCCCTCGCCTCCCCGTCCTCGTCCATCTCCCCCCCGCCAGCCGTCTCGCCGTGATCTTAACCGCGTGGCTGTCCCTCCGCAATTGCACTGGTATTTCCCCCCAAGGTGAAGCAGTCTCCGCACGCGGTCCCTCGCCCGCAGTGTGGCGGAGGGGGACCACGTCTCAACAGTTGGGGGAAGTTTGCATTATGACTTGGGGAACAAGACTGTTTCCTGCACTGGCGGCCGGTCTGGCGCTGCTGGGCCCGGACGCGGCATGGGCGAGTGAAGCCGCCGCCGCTCACGGAGCCCTGCCGCACGTCAACGGGGCGGCCATGGGGTTCCTGTGGGTGTTGCCGTTCATCGGCATTCTGCTGAGCATCGCGCTCATGCCCTTGTGGACACCCCACTTCTGGCACCACCACTTCGGCAAGGTCTCGGCGTTCTGGGCGGCGGCCTTCGTCGTTCCCTACGCCCTTCAGGACGGCCTGTTCGCCGCCACCTATCAGTTGGCGCACACGGCCTTGCAAGAATACATCCCGTTCATCATCCTGCTGCTGGCCCTGTTCACCGTGGCGGGTGGGGTGCGTTTGAAAGGGACTCTGGTCGGAACGCCGGAAGTCAATACCCTGATGCTGCTGGTCGGCACCGTCATCGCCAGTTGGACCGGGACCACCGGCGCCTCCATGCTGCTGATCCGTCCGTTGATCCGCGCCCTGGAGAACCGGAAGTACAAGGTTCACGTCATCGTGTTCTTCATCTTCCTGGTCAGCAATATCGGCGGCGCGTTGACGCCGTTGGGCGATCCGCCGCTGTTTCTGGGCTTTTTGAAGGGCGTGGACTTCTTCTGGCCGACCACCCATGTGTTCCTGCCGACCGTTTTCTCGGCGGGCGTTCTGCTCGTCCTTTTCTTCGTCATCGACAAGGCCCTGTACGCCAAGGAAGGGCCCGCCCCGAAGGTTGCGGCCGGGTCCGGTGAGAGCCTGGGCATCGACGGAAAGGTCAACATCCTGTTCCTTGCCGCCATTGTCGGCGCGGTGCTGATGAGCGGTCTGTGGCGTCCGAACGTCAATTTCACCATCTATCATGTGGACGTCGCGCTGGAGAACGTGGTCCGTGATGCGCTCCTGCTGCTCATCGCCACCGCCTCCTACAAGATGACCACCCAGGAAAACCGCGACGCCAACGGCTTCAGTTGGGATGCCATCAAGGAAGTGGCGAAGCTGTTCGCCGGCATCTTCGTGTCCATGATCCCGGCCATCGCCATCCTCCGGGCCGGCAAGGAAGGAGCCCTCGGCTCGGTGGTGGGCGCAGTGACGGCGCCCGACGGGTCTCCGATCGACGCCGCCTACTTCTGGTTCACCGGGGCCCTGTCGAGCTTCCTCGACAATGCGCCGACCTATCTGGTGTTCTTCAACACGGCGGGCGGCGATGCCGCGACCCTGATGAGCCAGCACCCCGGAACCCTGGCCGCCATCTCGGCGGGCGCGGTGTTCATGGGCGCGAACAGCTACATCGGCAACGCCCCGAACTTCATGGTGCGTTCCATCGCCGAGGAAAAGGGCGTCGCGATGCCCAGCTTCTTCGGCTACATGATCTGGTCGGTCGGGATCCTGGTCCCGCTGTTCATCCTGGACACGTTCTTGTTCTTCTAGGTCCGGGAAACGGGTAAGGAAAAGGCGCCGCGGTCACCGCGGCGCCTTATTCCGTTGCGCATGGAAACACCGGCCTGCTACGCTGGCGACCGGCCAGGAGCCTCGGCGGTATTCTGCTTTTCGATGCGGGTTCCACCCCATGAAAAAGCCCGGCAGCGAATATGTATGCCAGTCCTGCGGCGCCGCGTATCCCAAGTGGAGCGGCCGTTGCGATGCGTGCGGGGCGTGGAATACCCTGGTCGAGGAGGCCACCCGCGACGCGGTGCCGAAGGGGCTGGACCCCAAGGGACGCGGGCGGCGCGTCGAATTCGTCGGGCTGGACGGCCACTCGGAGCAGGAGCCGCGCCGGACCACCGGAATCGGCGAACTGGACCGGGTCTGCGGCGGCGGGCTGGTCGCGGGATCGGCGCTGCTGGTGGGCGGCGATCCGGGCATCGGCAAATCCACTCTCCTGCTGCAAGCCTCTGCGGCCCTGTCCCGGCAGGGAGGGTGCGTCTATATTTCCGGCGAGGAGTCGGTCGATCAGGTAAGGCTGCGCGCGGCCCGGCTGGGCCTTTCCGCCGCGCCGGTCCGGCTGGCGGCGGCGACCAGCGTCCGCGACATCGTCGCCTCCCTCGACGAGGGCGGCCCCGACGCGCCACGGGTGGCGGTGATCGATTCCATCCAGACCATGTACGTGGACACCCTCGATTCGGCTCCGGGCACCGTGGCCCAGGTGCGCGCTTCGGCCCAGGAATTGATCCGGTTGGCGAAGCGGCGCGGAATCGCCGTATTTCTGGTCGGCCACGTCACCAAGGAGGGGTTGATCGCCGGTCCCCGGGTGATGGAGCACATGGTGGACACCGTGCTTTATTTCGAGGGGGACCGTGGTCATCAGTTCCGCATCCTGCGCGCGGTGAAGAACCGCTTCGGCCCGACCGACGAGATCGGGGTGTTCGAAATGACCGACGGCGGCCTGTGCGAGGTCCTGAATCCCTCGGCCATGTTCCTGGCCGAGCGGCGCGGCAACGTCTCCGGCGCGTGCGTGTTCGCGGGAATCGAGGGCACCCGGCCGATGCTGGTCGAAATCCAGGCCCTGGTGGCGCCGTCCGGACTGGGCACGCCGCGCCGGGCGGTGGTGGGATGGGATGCGGGACGCCTCGCGATGGTGCTCGCGGTGCTGGAGGCCCGGTGCGGCCTTGCCTTGGGCGGAAATGACGTTTATTTGAACGTCGCGGGAGGATTGCGCATCGCCGAGCCGGCCGCCGATCTGGCCGTCGCCGCGGCGCTGGTGTCGTCGGTCACCGACGTGCCCATGCCGGCGGACATGGCTGTCTTCGGCGAAATCGGCCTGTCGGGGGAGGTCCGCGCCGTCGCTCAAGGGGACGCTCGCTTGAAGGAGGCTTTCAAACTGGGGTTCAAACAGGCCATGACTCCTTCGCGCCCACGGGGAGCGGATCGGCGGAAAAGCGGTCTTGAGCCCGCTCATGGGCTGGCCGTGCGCGAAGTCGGGCATCTCCAAGACTTGGTGGACGCCATCCGGCCGGGAAGGACCAAGCCATGACCACCGTGGACATCGTCCTTGGCCTGCTGTTGCTCCTCTCCGGCGCCGTCGCCTTCCTGCGCGGGTTCGTGGCCGAGGTGCTGGGCATCGCCGCCTGGATCGGGGCCGCCTTCGCGGCCCTGTACGGACTGCCCCTGGCCAGACCCCACGCGCGGGAGATCATCACCATCTCGTGGGCGGCGGACGCCGCCGCCGCGCTGCTCATCTTCCTGGTCGTGCTGCTGTTGCTGTCGATGGTGACCCGCGCCATTTCCCGGATGGTGCAGGCGACGGGTCTCAATTCCCTCGACCGGTCCCTCGGGTTCGCCTTCGGCCTGCTGCGGGGAGCCCTGCTGGCGTCCCTGGCGTATCTGACGATCGATTCCCTGTGGGACCGGGCCGATCATCCCGCGTGGCTGAACGAGGCCCGCAGCCTCCCGCTCCTGAAGACCGGGGCCGACATGATCCGAGACGTGATCCCGGAAAAAGTGGTGGGCGCGGCCAGGACCACGGCCCAGACCGCCGCCGAGAAGGGCCGGCAGGCGATGGAAGCGGAGCGGTCCTACCGGCAGCTCACCCAGCCGCTGCCCCAGCAGACCCCGACGTCCGAGGCGCGCCAGGGGGAGGGCGGATACCGCCCCACCCAGCGCCAGGACATGAACAAACTGATCGACAGCACGCAGTAACCGACAGGCCCCCGCGATGTCCATCGACTCCGATCCGTTATTCCCGCTTCCGCCCGCCGGCAACACCGGTGGAGACGGCGCCGATGAGGATGGCGACACCCTGCACGAGGAGTGCGGCGTTTTCGGCATCTTCGGCGACCCCGACGCGGCGGCCCACACCGGGCTCGGCCTGCACGCGCTCCAGCACCGGGGGCAGGAGGCCGCCGGGATCGTCAGCTATAACGGCAGGGTGTTCCAATCCCATCGCGGCCTCGGCCATGTGTCGGAAAATTTCAATTCCGAGGAGCTGATGCTGCGCCTCGCCGGCCACATGGCCATCGGGCACGTGCGCTATGCGACCAGCGGCGGAACCCTGTTCCGCAACGTCCAACCCCTGTTCGGCGATTTCGAGTTCGGGGGGCTCGCCATCGGCCACAACGGCAACCTCACCAACGCCCTTTCCCTGCGCCGGCAACTGGTCCGCCGGGGTTGCCTGTTCCAGTCCACCAGCGACACCGAGGTGATCGTTCACCTGATCGCCATCAGCTCGTTCTCGACCGTCGAGGACCGGATGATCGACGCCCTGCGCCAGATCGAGGGGGCCTATTCCCTGGTGGCGATGACCAAGGACGCCCTGATCGGGGTGCGCGACCCCTTGGGCATCCGCCCGTTGGCGCTGGGGATGATGGGCGGGGCCTATATCCTGACCTCGGAGACCTGCGCGCTGGACCTCATCGGCGCCGAGTTCGTCCGCGACATCGAGCCGGGGGAACTGGTAATCATCGACGCGAGCGGCCTGCGCTCGATCAAGCCGTTTCCCCAGATGCCCCGGCGCTTCTGCATCTTCGAGTACATCTACTTCGCCCGCCCCGACAGCCTGATGGAGGGCTTGAACGTCTATTCCGTGCGCAAGAACATCGGAGCCGAACTGGCGCGGGAAAGCCATGTGGACGCCGACGTCGTGGTGCCGGTCCCCGATTCGGGCGTGCCCGCCGCCATCGGTTACGGCGTCGAGGCCGGCATCCCGTTCGAGTACGGGATCATCCGCAACCACTACGTCGGGCGCACCTTCATCCAGCCGACCGACCGCACCCGCAACCTGGGGGTCAAGCGCAAGCACAACACCAATCGCGCCGTGGTCCAGGGCAAGCGCGTGGTGCTGGTGGACGATTCCATCGTGCGCGGCACCACCTCGATCAAGATCGTGGAGATGATGCGTCAGGCCGGGGCCTCCGAGGTGCACATGCGCATTTCCTCGCCGCCGACGGCCCATCCCTGCTTTTTCGGCATCGACACCCCCTCGCGGGAGAAACTGCTGGCGGCGGGACATACCGTCGCCGAGATGGCGAAGCTGCTGGGGGTGGACTCCCTGGCCTTCATTTCCATCGACGGCCTGTACCGGGCCGTCGGCGAGTCCCGGCGCGACAACGAGCGTCCCCAGTACTGCGACGCCTGCTTCAGCGGCGACTACCCGACGGTCCTCACCGATCTGGCCGAACTGTCGGAACCGGTCCAGCTTTCGCTTCTCAACGAAAGGGGACGGTAACGCGATGAGCAAGCCTTCGTATCGGCTGGCCGGCCGTGTCGCCCTGATCACGGGGGCATCGCGCGGGGTCGGGAAGGCGGTGGCCCTGCGCTACGCCCGCGAGGGCGCGCAGATCATCGCGGTGGCCCGCACCCTGGGGGCCTTGGAGGAACTGGACGACGAAATCCGCTCCATCGAGGGCGCCAGCCCGGCGGTGCTGGTGCCGGAGGACCTGGCCGACCACGACAAGATCGACCAGATGGGGCTCGCGGTGTTCAACCGCTTCGGCAAGCTCGACATCCTGGTCGGCAACGCCGCCATCCTCGGAACGCTCAGCCCCATGGGCCATATCAAGCCCGACGAATGGGAACGGGTGATGGCCGTCAACGTCACCGCCAACTACCGCCTGATCCGCAGCTTCGATCCCCTGTTGCGGCAATCCGACGCCGGGCGGGCGATCTTCGTCACCTCGGGGGTGGCGTCCGGCGTGTTCCCCTATTGGGGGGCCTATGCCGCGTCGAAGGCAGCCCTGGAAATGATGGTCAAGGTCTATGCGGGCGAGGTGACCAAGACCAACCTGAAGGTCAACCTGCTCGACCCCGGCGTCGTGCGCACGCGCATGCGGGCGGAGGCCTTCCCCGGCGAGGACCCGGCCAAGGTGCCCCCCGCCGAGACCGTCACCCACGTCTTCGTGGACCTCGCCCTGCCCTCCTGCCCGGTTCACGGCTCGGTGACCCGGGCTTATGCCCCGAGCTGAACAGGCTCCGGGACCGGCGCAGCCTTCGGGAAGGTGGTCAGAAAGGTGCTGCCCTCGCCGGGAACCGATTCGACCCAGATGCGTCCCCCGTGGTGCTCTACGACCTTCCTGCACACGGCCAGTCCGATGCCGGAACCTTCGTACTCACCGGCGGAAACCAGCCGGCGGAAGATTTCAAAGACGCGGTCGGAGTAGGCCGGGTCGATGCCGATGCCGTTGTCCTTGACCCACACCACCCACTCGGCATCGGTCCCGCGCCAGCTCACCGAGACCTCGGGGGGCCGTCCGGCGACTCTGTATTTCACGGCGTTGCCGATCAGATTCTGGAACAGACGGACCAACTCGGTGTAGTCCCCCTGCACCGTGGGCAGGTCCGGAGCGATCGTCACCTCCGCTTCGGCCTCGTGGATCGCCGTTTGCAGATTGTCCAGGCTCTCCTGCACGACGGCCCCCAGCGCCACCGGCGCGAACGGGGCGCCGCTGCGGCCGGTGCGCGAGTATTCCAGCAGCCCGACGATCATGGCGTCCATGCGCTTCGCCCCGCCCATGGCGAAGCCCACGAACTCCCGCATCTCGTCGTCGATGTCCGGGCCGAGTTTCCGCGTGATCAGGCCCAGATAGTTGGTCACCGTCCGCAGGGGCGCGCGCAGATCGTGGGATGCGGCATAGACGAACTGCTTCAACTCGTCGTTGACGGCGTTCAGTTGCCGGTTGGTGGCCATGATCCGGGCCTCGGCCTGCTTGCGTTCGGTGACGTCGCTGACCACGCCGTTCCACCGGCTGCCGCCCCGGGCCAGCGGGGTCGGGTCGGACTCGATCCTGAAGAACCGGGGCTCCCCCCTGACGATGAAGCGGCCTTCCCAACGGAAGGGCGCCAGCGTGTCCCGGGCCGTGGCGTTGTCGCGGATGAGGCCGTCCCGGTCGTCGGGGTGGGCGAGGGAGAAAGCGATGCTGGCGTCGGCCCGCACCGCGTCCCCATTGACGCCGAGGAGTTGACAGAAACGCGGGCTGACGTATTCGAATTTCATCTCCCCGGTGGCCTGGAAAGAGACGATGTACACCCCGACCGGAACGCGGGAGACCAGATCGGCATAACGGAACGTGATCAGGCTGAGGGAGCTTTCCGCCGTCCGCCGGGCGGCGACCTCGGCCGCGAGGGAAGCGGTGCGTTTCACCACCTGCCGCCGGAGCGACAACGACCACCCCAGGGACAGCAGGACCAGCCCCCCCGTCGCGGCCCCCACCGCGGCAAGGCCCCAGAAGGTCCCGTACCAGGTCAAGGTGGGCCTGGGCTCGATGTTGCCGAACCACTTGTCGTACAACTCGTCATAGCGCCCGGTGGCGCGGACGATGGCAATCCCCTGATCCAGCCGGTCGCGGAGATCGAAGTTTCCCGGCTGGACGGTGAAGGCGAACCGGCGCTGATACTCGGAGAGCGGCGGGCCGGCCTCGATGAGGCTTTCCAGCTTGAGATCGCGCAGGACCAGATGCCCCAGCAGTTTCGGCACCAACACCGCGTCGTGGCGCCCGGATGCCAGCAGGCGCATGGCCTCCGGGATGGTCCGGGTCTCGACGAGGGTGAGCGGAACGCCGGAAGCAACCAGCCGCTCGTGCGCGGCGTCGTCGGCCATGACGATCACCGCCTTGCCTTTCGCCTTCTCCAGCGAATGGATGTCGCCGGCTCCCCGGCGGACGAAGAAGCTGTCGTAGGCGATCGTGTGCGGGGCCGTGAAGGCCGCCATGCCGGCGCGCTGCGGCGACAGGGCGACCAACGGCAAAAGATCGAGGCGGCCTTCCTTGAACGCGGTCAGAACCTCCGGCCACGGGCCGGGGCGGACATCGAGGGAAAGCCCCATCGACTCGGCGACCGCCTCCAGCAGTTCCACCGAAAAACCGCTGGCGCGCCCGTTCGCGTCCACGATGGCATAGGGCGGGAAGTCGACCTCGCTGCCCACCACGATCGGGGAGGAGGCGCCGTCGCCGCCATCCGCGGGCGGCGGCGCGGAAACCAGCAATGTGGCGAAAACCGCCAGCCAGAGCCATGCACGCATCCGCCGCTCCCGCACAAAGCACCACCCGCCGGAGACGCTCTCCCGTGGGGAAGCGCAGGCGCCGGTGCGGCCTTAGTATATCTGTTCGATGTTCCAGCGGAAATGAGATCCGTCAATATCTTCGGAAAGATTCCAAAGTTATTCTCCCTGTGCGCCCCCCTGTGCGCGATCGCACAGCGGCGGAGCGAAAGATCGGTTATGATGGGCGTGGGTTTCTGTGCGGGGTTCGCGGGATGGCGACGGATTTCTGGAAAGGAAAGGCGGGAACGCTCCTGGGACAGCTTCTTGGGCTGGACGTGGAGGAAGGGGCCTCTTCGCCCGTCCGCAAGCCTTCGCCCCGCGACGAGCAGAAATGGTACGACGGCTCCGAGGTCAAATCCCTGACCCTCGAACAGGTCTTGAAGGAAGACGTCGCGAACGGCCCGAGCGGCAACAAGGTCTACACCGTGACCCTGGACGAGTTCGCCGCTGCCGTCGGCGACAAGTGGTCGCGTCTGAAGGGCAAGGTCGATCTGATCGCCGACGGGGTCGCCCGGCGGCATGTGGGCAAGGGCATTCTGTGCACCAATCTCGCCGACGGATCGTTCATGGTCACGGTGCTGGGAAAGGGCTCGGCCGAGGGGCGGCGGCGGGTCGTGGGTCTGGCCGACGATCTGGGGCACCGTCTGGTCGGGTCCCTGTTCGACGGCAAACGGGAAGCCAAGGTGCGCATCACCGAGGCGGATCCGGCGGAGCTTCTGGACGCCGACGGCAACATCAAGGCCGACGTGTGGGCCCGCCTCGTCCAGGCTCCCGAGGTGGAAGTCCCCGCCGACGCGCGGCGTCACGTCCACGAACAGCGGGAAAACCCCAAACCTTTCGTCGAATCGGCCCCCCCCGCCACTCACCCCTCCGAGGACCCCGTGGCCGGGGTTCCCCCGCGCGTGGACACCCAGCCCCTTTCCCGGAAGGAGGCGGCCCCCGCCCCCACGAACAGGGTCCCTGCGCCGAAGGACGCGGCACGGCCGGGCGGCGGCGGAGGTATTCCGCTCCGCCCGGCCGCACCCGCACAAACTCCCGTCGAGGAGGACCCGCAGTGGAGCGGGGCCGGAGTCCGCCACGACGCACCGGAGGTGGGACGCTCCTCGACCCGCCGGGAGACCACGCCGAGACTCGTTTCCCTCGGCACCGCCGCGCCGGACGGAGACGACCCGGAATGGACCGAGACCGAGGCGCACTGGACCGAGCAGAAGGTGGGACGCTCCTCGACCCGCCGGGAAGCCGAAACGACCCTGGTCACGATGGAAACCACAGCCGGGGACGCGGGCGATCCCGACTGGGGCCGCTCCGAGGCCCGTCGCTCCGACCGGGATGTGGGGCATTCCTCGACCCGCGCCGAGAAGGAGGCGGCCTTCGTGCCCCTCGATCACGTTCCCCTGACGCGGGGAGACCCGAAATGGAAGGACCTGGACGGGCGGGAGGCTCCTCCGTCGGCGCGGGCGCGCCTGGTCGCCATCGACCGCCCGCCCCCGCATCACGCCGCAAAAGAGGGAGAACGCAAGATTCCGGTCGTCTTCCGGCCGGTGTGGAGCGCGGCGTCCCAATCGCGGAACGCCCACGTCTGCATGGCGGCCGGAGGCGGCGGCGACGTGATCCTCCAGGACTTCGAACTGGTGCTCGCCGCCATGGGGGGGCTGAGCGAGACGGTGTCGGCGAAGGAAAAAAAGGGGACCCTTATCCTCCCCCTGCATTTCGCCACCCTGTGCGGGGGCGATGCCCGGATCGGTCTGGCCGCCGTCGAGAATTTCGCCCGGTTCGTCGGCGTCCGCAACCTGATGATCGAGGTTTTCGCGATTCCCCGGTCGGCGACCGCGGACGGGGTGAACGCGGCGTTCGCCCCGATCCGTCCCCTGTGCCGGGGCATCCTGGCCCGCACCGATCTGTTCTCGCCCCAGTTCGAAAGTTTGATTCCCTGCGACCCGGCCGCCATCGGCATCGACCTGGAAGCCCTGCCCGACCCGGAACGGACGGAGGCGCGGATCAGGCCCGCGCTCGCCGCGTTCAACGCCGGAGCATGGGGAACGCCGGGCTACCTGTGGGGCGTCCGCTCCTATTGGGAAGTGGCGGCGGCGGTGGAGCAGAACTTCGTTCTTCTCAATGGCGCGCGCGTGATGCCGGACGTCCCGGTGCCCGGCGCCCCGCTGCCCCTGACGCAGGCCGAGATCCGGATCAAATTGGTTTCGGCGTAGGTCCCAGGTCTTCGGGAGGAGACTTACCGGGAGGGGCCTTGCCGGGAGAAGGCGGCGGCGTCTTTTTGGGAGGCGGCGGGACTCCTCCGTCCCCCTTGAAGCCCTCGTAGAGGCGTTTCATCTCCTCCACCCGCCGGTCGAGCCATGGCTTGGCGGCCTCGTAACCGGCCTCGGCCTCGCAGGCGGCGCGGTCGGCGGCGCAGCGGGCGACACAGCCGACCCGCGCCGGGTCATCCTCGGGAAGGCGTCCATTGCATTCGGCGGCGCAACGGTCCTGCGTCCCGGCGCAGGAGGCGGAAACCTCCCCGGCGGCCAGCAGGAGCGGAAAGAGGAGAAGCAGAGCTTTGCGCATGGGCTATTCCACCGTAACGCTCTTGGCCAGATTGCGCGGCTGATCCACGTCGGTTCCCTTCAGCACGGCCACGTGATAGGCGAGAAGCTGGACCGGGATGGAATACAGGATCGGGGTCACGAACGGGTCGACATAGGGTAAGGTGACGGTGAACACGGCGCTGTCGGCCATACGGCTGACCCCCGGCCCATCGCCGAAGGCCACCACCTTGCCCCCGCGCGCCACCACCTCCTGAACGTTGGAGGCGGTCTTTTCGAACAGGTCGTCCGAGGGGGCGATGACGATCACCGGCACGCTTTCGTCGATCAGGGCGATGGGGCCGTGCTTCATCTCGCCCGCCGCGTAGCCCTCGGCATGGATGTAGGAAATCTCCTTCAGCTTCAAGGCGCCCTCCAGCGCCACCGGATAGCTGGAGCCACGCCCCATATAGAGCACGTCGCGGGCCTCGGCCACGGTCAGGGCGATCTCGCGGATGCGGCCGTCGTGGTTGAGCACCTCGGCGGCGCGGCGCGGAACCTCGGCGATGGCGCTGGACAGCCGGGCCTCGGTGGGGTGGTCGATGGCCCCCCTGGCCCTGGCCAAGGCCAGGGCAAGGCAGGCCAGGACCGTCAGTTGGGTGGTGAAGCCCTTGGTCGAGGCGACGCCGATTTCCGGCCCCGCCAGGGTGGGCAGGACCGCGTCCGACTCCCGCGCGATGGTGCTTTCCGGCACATTGACCACGGAGAGGATGTGCTGTCCCTTGCTCTTGCAGTAACGCAACGCCGCCAGGGTATCGGCGGTCTCTCCCGACTGGGAGATGAACAGGGCGAGCCCCCCCGGCTCCATCGGGGGTTCCCGGTAGCGGAATTCCGAGGCCACGTCCACCTCGACCGGAACCCGCGCCACCTGCTCCAGCCAATACTTGGCGACCAGCCCGGCGTAATAGGAGGTGCCGCAGGCGATGATCGTCGCCCGGCGCACCTCGCCCAGTTCGAAGGGCAGCGGGGGCAGGGAAATGGTCCGCGACACCGGGTTGAACATGGCGTTCAGGGTGTCGCCGATCACCTGGGGCTGCTCGAAGATTTCCTTCAGCATGAAATGGCGGAACTCGCCCTTGCCGATCATCGCCCCGGACAGGGCGGTCAGGCGGATTTCGCGCCGGACCTCCCGGCCGTCGGCGTCGCGGACCGAGGCCCCCTCGGGGGACAGAACCGCCCAATCCCCTTCTTCCAGATAGGCGATCCTTTGGGTCAGGGGAGCCAGGGCCAAGGCGTCGGAGCCGAGGAACATCTCGCCGTCGCCATAGCCGATGGCCAGCGGACTGCCCCGGCGGGCCCCGATCAACAGATCGTGGCGGCCGGCGAACAGAATGCCCAGGGCGAACGCGCCCTGAAGTTTCCTCAGGGCGCTCTGGACGGACTCCTCCGGGCTCAATCCCTGGCGAAGAAACCGGGTGAGAAGGTGGACGACCACCTCGGTATCGGTCTGACTCTCGAAGACATGGCCTTCGCGGGTCAGCTCGGAGCGAAGTTCGGCGAAATTCTCGATGATGCCGTTGTGGACCACCGCCACGGAACCGTTGGCGTGGGGATGGGCGTTGGTTTCGTTGGGCACGCCGTGGGTGGCCCAGCGGGTGTGGCCGATGCCGGTGCGGCCCTCGATCGGCGACCGCTTCAGCAGCGCCTCCAGATTGGCGATCTTGCCCTCGGCGCGGCGACGCTCAATCCGCCCGTCCACCAGGGTGGCGATCCCGGCCGAGTCATAGCCCCGGTATTCCAGCCGGTGCAGCCCCTCGATCAGAAGCGGCGCCGCCTCCGCCTTGCCGACGATCCCGACGATCCCGCACATGACGTCAGTCCTTCTTCTTCTTTTTCTTGGCGCGGTAGCGCGCGGCCCAGCCGGGAATTTCGCGGTGCGGCCCGCGGGTGACCGCCAGGGCGTCCCCGGCGACATCCTTGGCGATCACCGAGCCCGCCCCGACGATGGCTCCGTCGCCCACCTTGACCGGAGCCACCAGGGCGGAGTTGGAGCCGATGAACGCCCCCGCGCCGACGTCGGTGAACGCCTTGTCGAACCCGTCGTAATTGCAGAAGATGGTTCCGGCGCCGATGTTCGCGCCCGGACCGACGCGGCCGTCGCCGATGTAGCTCAGGTGGTTGACCTTGGCGCCCTTTTCGACCTTGGCCTTCTTGATTTCGACGAAGTTGCCGATGTGGGCGTCCTCGCCGATCTCCGCGCCGGGACGCAGGCGGGCATAGGGACCGAGGAGCGCGCCCCGGCCGACCTCCGCTTCCTCCAGATGGCAGAAGCTTTTGATGACGACGCCGTCACCCACCGTCACCCCCGGCCCGAACACCACATGGGGATGGATCACCACATCCCGGCCAAGCCGGGTGTCATGGTGAAAATAGACGGTGGAGGGATCGATCAAGGTCGCGCCCGCCTCCATGGCGGCGTCGCGCAGACGGTCCTGGGCGATGGCCTCCGCCCGCGCCAGGTCCTTGCGCGAGTTCACCCCGATCAGTTCCTCCTCGGTCCCCTCGACAAAGACGCAGCGCCCGCCGTCCTTCCGCGCCAGGGCGACGATGTCGGTCAGGAAATACTCGCCCTTGGCGTTGTCCGCCCCGAGCCGGTCGATGAGCCCGAACAGCCGCGCGCCGTCCACCACCATCACGCCCGAATTGCATAGCCCGACGGCGCGCTGTTCCGGGGTCGCCTCGCCGTGCTCGACGATGGCCGTCACCTCGCCTGTCGCGGGATCGGTCAGCAACCGCCCGTACTCGCCGGGGTCCCGAGGCCGGAACCCCAGGACGACGACGACCGGCTCCGGGGCCTTGCGCCGGGCTTCCAGCATGCGATCCAGGGTCTTCCGCGTGACCAGCGGGGTGTCACCGTAAAGCACCAGCACGTCGCCGTCGAACCCGCCCAGCGCCGCCCCGGCGCAGCCCACGGCGTGGCCGGTGCCGAGCCGTTGCTCCTGAATCGCGGTCGCGTGGGGCGCGGCGGCCCGGCCGACGGCCTCCATGCCGGGGCCCACCACCACCACCACCCGCTCGGGCGCGAGGTCCTCGACCGTGTCCAAAAGGGCGCGCAGCATGGGGCGCCCGGCAACGGGATGCAGGACCTTGGGAAGAGCCGATCGCATCCGCGTCCCCATCCCGGCGGCGAGGACGACCGCCGCAGTCTTTCGCTTTGTCATGGACCCGCCGAAATCAATGTGATAGTGCCCGGAGCCTGCCACACTCCGACCTCCAGCGCCAAGCCAAACTTTGATGATCCCTCCCCCGCGAAAAACCCCCTACCGGCGTGACGCCGTGGTGTTCGACCTGGACGGAACGCTTATTCACAGCGTCCCGGACCTCACCGCCTGCCTCAACCTGCTGCTGGCGGAGGAAGGGGGGCGGTCCCTGGAGGACGGCGAGGTCCGGCTGATGGTGGGGGACGGCGTCGACAACCTGATCCAGCGGGGATTCGCCGCCGGCGGGTCCAGGCCCGTCTCCGGGGACGAGGTGACCGCGCTGGTCGCCCGTTTCCTCCGGGCCTACGAGGCCACCCCGGCCCTGCGCACCCACTGCTATCCCGGAGCCGCCGCCACCCTTGCGGCCTTGCGGACGGAGGGATGCGTTCTCGGGCTCTGCACCAACAAGCCCCATCGGGCGACGGTCGAGGTTCTGGAACTCCTCGGTC
>JADGDA010000249.1 GCA_015228695.1 Alphaproteobacteria bacterium | reverse complement strand
ATATCTACTACATCGACATCCGCGCCCACGATAAACTGGAGGCCTTCTACCGCAAGCTGAAGGTTGACCCGCAAGTCCGCTTCATCAAGTCCAAGCCCGCCGAGATCAAGGTCGGCGAGGATGGCGGCCCGGTCGTCTGCGGCGAGAACACCCTGACCCGTGAATTGTACGCCACGCCCTATGATCTGGTCGTTCTGGCGACCGGCATGCAGCCGGCGACCGCCGAGGGCAAGCCCGCCATGGAGGTGGAGATGGACGATTACGGGTTCATCGTTCCGCACCTGGACGAGGGCGGCGTGTTTTCGGCCGGAGTCGCGTCCGGCCCGATCGATGTCTCGATGTCCGTGCAGTCCGCGACCGCCGCCGCCTTGAAGGCGATCCAGGCGGTTTCGGGCTCGGCCCGCTGACGCCGCAGGAGGAAGTTTCATGTCAGAGAAGAAAACCGGCGTTTATCTGTGCAGCGGCTGCGGCATCGGCGAGGCCGTCACCATGGGCGCGCTCGAAAAGGTGGTCACCGGCGAGTTCAAGAAACCCGTCAGGACCCATGCCTGCCTGTGCGGCGACGAGGGCTTGGCCCTCATCAAGGCCGACCTGGACGCGGACACCGTCAATCAGGTGGTGATCGGGGCGTGCTCGCCGCGCACCATGGCGGACCGTTTCCGCTTCAACGGCACCCAGGTGCTGCGCGCCAATCTGCGCGAGCAGGTGGCTTGGTCCCAGCCGGCCGGCCACGAGGACACGGTGATGCTGGCGGAGGACAACATCCGCATGTCCCTCGCCGAGGCCAAGAAAACCAACCTGCCGGCGCCCAGGACCGAGGGGCCGTTCTCCAAGCGGATCATGGTGGTCGGCGGCGGCGTCTCCGGTCTCACCGCAGCGCGGGAGGCGTCCAAAGCCGGGCACGACGTGCTCCTGGTCGAACGTTCCCCGGCCCTGGGCGGCAACGCGGCCAAATGGTCGAAGCGCATGCCCCACCGCCCGCCTTACCGCGACGCCCAGCCCAACGACATGGCCGCCCTGGTGGCGGAGGTCGGCGGCGACAAGCGGATTTCGGTCAAGACCGGCTGCACCGTCGCCAAGACCTCCGGCATGCCGGGCAAGTTTGAGGTCGAGCTGTCCAACGGGGACACGGAGTCCGTGGGGGCGATCGTGGTCGCCACCGGCTGGCGCCCCTATGACGCCGGCAAGCTGGGCCATCTGGGCTACGGCGTCTCCCCGGACGTGGTGACCAACGTCGATATGGAGACCATGCTGGCGGCGGGCAAGGTCGCCCGCAAGTCGGACGGAAAGGCCCCCGAGGTGGTGCTGTTCGTCCAGTGCGCCGGCTCCCGCGATCCCGACCACCTGCCCTACTGCTCGTCGGTGTGCTGCGGCGCGTCCCTGAAGCAGGCCCTGCAACTGCGCGAGGCCAACCCGAAGACCATGGTCTACATCGTCTACGAGGAGATGCGGACCCCGGGCGTGGCCGAGGAGTTCTACCGCTCCGCCCAGACTGCGGGCGTGATCTTCGTGAAGGGCAAGGTCAAGTCGGTGGACAAGTCCCTGACCGTGGTGGTGGACGATGCCCTGCTCCAGCAGGAAGTCCCCATGTCCGGCATCGACATGGTCGTCCTCGCCACCGGCATGGTGCCGAATTCCACCAATATCGAGGCTCCGACCGGTGATTTCACCGACGAGCAGCTCGTTCTTCTCCACAACGACGTCAACCCGCTGTCGCCGTTCCCGGTCGCGGGTTACACCGGAGAGACTCCCGAGCCGTTGCCCGCGCCGCCGGACGTTCTGCCCGAGGGCGCGCCGATTCTCAACCTCCAGTACCGGCAGGGGCCGCACATCCCGATGCTGGCGGACGGGTTCGCCGACAGCCACTACATCTGCTTCCCGTATGAAACCCGCCGCACCGGCATCTATACCTGCGGTCCGGTGCGCCGCCCGATGGACATGGCGGAAAGCGCCGAGGACGCCACCGGCGCGGTGATGAAGGCGATCCAGGCCGTTCACAACGCGGCCCAGGGCTCCGCCCTGCACCCGCGCGCGGGCGATCTGTCGCTGCCGAACATCGGCCTCAACCAATGCACCAAGTGCAAGCGGTGCACGGTGGAATGCCCCTTCGGCGCCATCCAGGAACTGGACGACGGTTATCCGCAGGTCAACGACACCCGTTGCCGCCGCTGCGGGACCTGCATGGGCGCCTGTCCGGTGCGCACCATCAGCTTCGCCAACTACTCGGTGGACATGCTGGGCGACATGATCAAGTCGGTGAACATCCCCGACGAGTTCGACGAGAAGCCCCGCGTCCTGATCCTGGCCTGCGAGAACGACGCCTATCCCGCCCTGGACATGGCCGGCATCGCCCGTACCCAGTACTCGGCCTTCGTCCGCGTCATTCCGGTGCGCTGCCTGGGCTCGGTCAGCCTGCTGCTGGTCTCCGACGCCCTGTCCTCCGGCTATGACGGCGTCATGCTCCTGGGATGCAAGCCCGGCGACGATTACCAGTGCCACTTCGTCAAGGGAAGCGCCATCGCCAAGGAGCGCCTGTCCAAGATCACCGAGACCCTGAAGAGCATGGCGCTCGACTCGGGCCGCGTGAAGCAGGAGGATGCGGCCATCACCGACTCGGATCGCCTGCCCAAGCTGATCGACAGGTTCGTCGCCGAACTCGACGAATACGGTCCCAGCCCATTCAAGGGGTTCTAGCCATGACCAGTGTTTCCCCTCAGCCGACCAGGAAATACGACCTGAGCTTCGCCCGGTGGGTGTACGAGAACGTGGACGGCGGCGACCGCATGGCGCTCTGCATGCAGTGCGGCACCTGTTCCGGCTCGTGCCCCATGCGCACGGAAATGGACCATGGGCCGCGCAAGCTGTTCATGATGATCCGCGCCGGAATGAAGGAGGAGGTGCTCACCTCCAACACCATCTGGAACTGCGTGTCGTGCTTCAACTGCGTGGTGCGCTGCCCGCGCAAGGTGCCGGTGACCTATATCCTGCACGATCTGGCCACCGTGGCGGTGCGCGAGGGCTATGCCCCGGCGAAGGACGAGGCCGCCAACCGGTTCTCGCGGGCCTTCATCTGGAGCACCAAGATGTTCGGCCGCACGGACGAACGTCTGGTCAGCCTGGGTTACTTCTTCTCCTACGGCTTCGGCGCCGGGCTGAAGAAAATCCTGGCCTTCCAGGGCATCACGCTGGGCTTCCTCAAGGCCAAGCGTCTGCACTTCGGCCTGCCCCACTCGATCAAGAACAAGAGCGAGTTGAAATCCATCCTGGCCAAGGCCGCCGAGATCGAGGCGCGCGGACACGGTTCCTCCAGCGGGGAGAAGTGACGTCATGACCCAGAAATACACCTTCTATCCCGGCTGCGCCTCCCAGGGGACCGGTTCTCACCTCGACACCTCGCTGCGGGCCGTGCTGCCGAAGCTGGGGGTCGAGATCAAGGACGTGGCCGACTGGAACTGCTGCGGCGCCTCCATCGGCCATATCCAGGGCGGCCACATGCCCGTGGCGGCGCTGTCGGCCCGCAATCTGGCCCTCTCGGCCGAGGTCGGACCGGAGGACGTGACCACCGGTTGCCCCGCGTGCTACGTCAACACCCACTACGTCAACGAGACCATCCGCGAGAAGGACGGTTTCAAGCAGGACATGAACGAGGCGCTGGGCGCGGGCGGCAAGTCCTATGACGGCAATCTGCACGTCCGCCACATCTGCGAGGTTCTGGTC
>JADGDA010000248.1 GCA_015228695.1 Alphaproteobacteria bacterium | reverse complement strand
GAAACAGCAGGTCGTGCTGATGGTGAGGATGTTGCTCCCCGGCTGTCTGGTGACGTCCCTCGACGCCGCCGACGCGCTTGCGGTCGCCATCTGCCACGCCCATCACCGCGCCACGGCGCTCCGCATGCTGACGGCCCGTGGCGGCGCGCCGTCCCGGGCCGGGGGGATCGCCTCTTGATCGCCAAACTGCGAGGAGTGGTCGATTCCCGGGGCGAGGGCTGGGTGATTCTCGATGTCGGCGGGGTCGGGTATCTGGCGAGTTGCTCGGCGAGGACGCTGGACCGCCTGCCGCCGCCCGGCCAGTCCGCCTCGCTTCTGATCGAGACCCATGTGCGCGAGGACGCCATTTCCCTCTACGGGTTCGGCGATGCCGACGAGCGGGACTGGTTCCGGGTTCTGACCACCGTGCAGGGGGTGGGGGCCAAGGTCGGGCTCGCGTTGCTGTCGGCGTTGTCCCCGGAGCAACTGGCCAGGGCCATCGCCGCCCAGGACCGGGCCGCTTTGACCCGCGCCGCCGGCGTCGGTCCCAAGCTCGCGGCACGTCTCCTGACCGAATTGAAGGACAAGGTGGGCGGAATCGCCCTCGGCCGGTCCGTTCCCGGAGAGACGCGGGCGGCCGCGGAGGCGGATGGACCGGGGCAAGGCGTTCTTGCCGATGCGGTGTCGGCCCTGGTCAATCTGGGGTACGGGCGTTCCGAGGCTTTCGGCGCGGTGGCCCGCCTCTCGCGGGAGGCGGGGGGCGACGACGTCTCGACCCTGGTGCGGGCGGCGCTCAAGGAATTTGCCCGTTCGGCGGAGGCGTAATCCATGGGCGTGAACCCGATGGCGGGCCGTCTGGTCGATCCGGCGGCGCGGATGGATGACGGAGAGGCGCGCATCCGTCCCCAGACTCTGTCCGATTTCACCGGGCAGAAGCCCGTGTGCGCGAATCTGGGCGTGTTCGTGACGGCGGCGCGCGAGCGCGGCGAGGCCATGGACCACGTGCTGTTTTCGGGGCCGCCGGGGCTCGGCAAGACGACCCTGGCGCAAATCGTCGCGCGCGAGCTGGGGGTGGGCTTTCGCACGACGTCGGGGCCGATGATCGCCAAGGCGGGCGATCTGGCCGCGATCCTGACCAACCTGGAGCCGCGCGACGTCCTGTTCATCGACGAGATTCATCGCCTCAGCCCCCACATCGAGGAGGTGCTGTACTCGGCGATGGAGGATTTCCAGCTCGATCTGATCATCGGCGAGGGACCGGCGGCGCGATCGGTGCGGATCGACCTTCAACCCTTTACCCTGGTGGGCGCCACCACCCGCGCGGGGCTGCTCACGACGCCCCTGCGCGACCGTTTCGGCATCCCGTTGCGGCTGGATTTCTATACTCCGGAGGAACTGAGCCTGATCGTGCGCCGGGCGGCGCGGCTGCTCGGACTGGAAATCGCCCCCGAGGGCGCGGCGGAAATCGCCCGGCGCTCGCGCGGGACGCCCCGGGTCGCGGGACGCCTGTTGCGCCGGGTCCGCGACTTCGCCATGGTGGCGGGAACCCTGCCCGTCGACGCCGTCGTCGCCGACGCGGCGCTGCGGCGGCTGGACGTGGACGAACTGGGACTGGATACCCTCGACCGCCGTTATCTGCGCTGCATCGCGGACAACTACGGCGGCGGTCCGGTGGGAGTGGAGACCCTGGCCGCGGCCCTGTCCGAGGAGCGCGACACGCTGGAGGAAGTGATCGAGCCGTTCCTGCTCCAGCGCGGGCTGTTGCAACGGACGCCGCGCGGGCGTCTTCTCTCGGAAGCGGGGTTCCGGCATCTAGGTCTGGCGACTCCCGGGCGGATTGTGCAACTCTCTCTTCTCGGGGACGGGGAGGGAGACGATGCATGAGGCGATTTCCGGGATGATTCGCGGCCGTGTGCACGTCTATCCTCTGCGCGTCTATTATGAGGACACCGATGCGGGCGGGGTCGTCTACCATGCCAACTACCTGCGCTACGCCGAGCGCGCCCGGACCGAGATGCTGCGTCTCCTCGGCCGTTCGCACGCGTCGCTTCAGGAGGGGGAGGACCAGGCCGGGCTCGCCTTTGCCGTCCGCCGCTGCGAGGCCGAATACATGGCTCCGGCGCGGCTCGACGACGCGCTGGAGGTGCACAGCCGGGTCACCGAACTGGGCGGGGCCAGCGTCGCCTTCGAACAGGCGGTGGTGCGCCGGACGGAACGGATCGCCCATCTCAAGGTCCGGGTGGCCTGCATCAGGCTCGACAACGGAAAGGCGGCGCGTCTTCCCGCCGACGTGCGGGAGACGTTGAGGGATTTTCTGAGCGACTCACAACGGGACGTAAGCGATGGAAACGCAAATGGTTGAAACGGTGGCTCTGGCCGGAACGACGGCGGCGGTGGTGGACTTGTCCATGTGGTCGCTGTTCATGCGGGCCGACTTGATCGTGAAGGCGGTGATCTTGCTTCTGCTGATGGCATCGTTCTGGTCGTGGGCCATCATCTTCGACAAGATCCTTCGCATCCGCAAGCTCAACGCCCGCGCGGATCACTTCGAGGAAAGCTTCTGGTCGGGCGGCTCCCTGGACGAGTTGTACGACCGGATCGGCAGCCGTCCGATCGATCCCATGGCCTCGGTGTTCGTGGCGGCGATGCGGGAGTGGCGGCGCGCCACTTCGCGCGGGGTGTCCCACGAGGCGGGGCGGGTCAGCCTGCCCCAGCGCATCGACCGGGTCATGCAGGTGGCGCTCGGGCGCGAACTGGACCAGTTGGAACGGCGGGTCGGGTTCCTGGCCTCGACCGGGTCGGTGGCCCCCTTCATCGGGCTGTTCGGCACCGTGTGGGGCATCATGAACAGTTTCCACGCCATCGGCATGTCGAAGAACACCAGTCTGGCCGTGGTCGCTCCGGGCATCGCCGAGGCCCTGTTCGCCACCGCCCTGGGCCTCGTGGCCGCCATCCCGGCGGTGATCGCCTACAACAAGGTCTCCACCGACATCGACCGCTACGCCAAGCGTCTGGAGGCGTTCTCGGGGGAATTCGGCGCCATTCTGTCGCGGCAGCTTGAGGAGCGCGCCTGAGATGGCCATGTTCATCAACAATCGCGGCGGCGTCCACGGGGTGCGGCGCCGGTCGCGCGCGATCAGCGAGATCAACGTCACGCCCATGGTGGACGTGATGCTGGTGCTGCTGGTGATCTTCATGGTGACCGCGCCGCTGATGTCGGTGGGCGTCCAGGTGGACCTGCCGAAGACCAAGGCGTCCGGGTTGCAGGGCGACGACCACCCCCTGACCGTCAGCCTCGACACCCAGGGGCAGATCTGGATCCAGGAGACCCTGGTGCCCATCGAGGATCTGGGGTCCCGCCTGATCGCGATCACCGGGGCCAAGCCCGATACCCGCATCTTCGTGCGCGGGGACAAGGGCATCTCCTATGGCAAGGTCATGGAACTGATGGGGGCCATCAGTTCGGTCGGTTACAGCAAGGTGGCCCTGGTGACGGAAATGGCCGAAACTTCCGCCGCTCCCAAGAAAAAGGGCCGTTGACCGGAAATGACCAGGAGCGCGCTCTATTCGGCACTGCTGCACCTCGCGGTCTTTTTGATCGCGTGGTTCGGCCTGCCCGATCTCCTGGAGACGCGGCCGCCCCTGGAGGAGCACCCGATCATCGTGGACCTCGTGTCGGTGAAGGTCGCGGAAAAGACCAACCTCCCCCCGGTGTCCGCCCAGAAGGCCGAGGAGCCCAAACCCGAG
>JADGDA010000247.1 GCA_015228695.1 Alphaproteobacteria bacterium | reverse complement strand
TCACCTCGCCGTGATAGTTCTTCAACGGCACGGTCAGGAACGACTTGGACCGGTAGCCGGTGCCGGCGTCGAACTTCTTGGTGCCGGAGAAATCGAAGTCCTTGGCGTCATAGGCGTCCGCGATCTCCACCCTCTCGCCGCTCAGCGCCGTGTGGGTGGCGACGTTGTTGTGGTTGGGTTCGCCCGTGTCCGGGTTGTACAGCTTCAGGGGCGGGAACGGAATCTTAACGCCGGTGGTCCCGCCCATGGCGGTCTTCAGCGTGTCGTTGCGCAGAATCTCGAAGGCGAGACAGTCATCCTCCGTCCGCAGATAGAGGGTGCCGCCGTCGGCGTTGGTCATGCCCTTGGCTTCGAGGAGGATTCGTTCCAACAGGCGATCGTGGTCGCGCTCCGCCGACAGGGCGATGCCAAGCTCGATCAACCGTGGCAGGTGATCCTGGTAGCTGGCAGTTTCCGGCACGGTCGGCTCCTCGGGAGAAAACTCTTTTGATAGAGTGCCCAAACCGGGCGGCTTCGACAAGAATTAAGTGCACGCCCTTGACGAAAGAGGCGATAACGTCCTTAACTTGCCGCTGCATTTTCACTCGTTTTGTTCCGATTGGCGCCATGCCCTACGACTCGCTGCGGGATTTTATGGAAAGGCTGGAGCGAGAGGGCCGCTTGGTCCGTGTCCGCGCCCCCGTCTCCCCCCATCTGGAAATGACCGAGATCCAGACGCGGCTTCTGGCCGAGGGAGGCCCCGCCGTCCTGTTCGAGAACGTGGTGCGCCCCGACGGCTCCCGCTACGGGTTTCCGGTGCTGGTCAATCTGTTCGGCACGGTCGAGCGGGTCGCCTGGGGGATGGACCGGGAGCCCGGCCAGCTCCGCGAGGTCGGCGAGATGCTGGCCTTCCTCAAACAGCCCGAGCCGCCCGGCGGTTTCCGCGAGGCGCTGGAGATGATGCCGCTGTTCAGGACCGTTATGGCCATGAAGCCGAGGACGGTCGGCTCCGCCCCCTGCCAGGAGGTGGTGACCCTGGGGCAGGACATCGACCTGTCGCGTCTGCCGGTCCAGGGTTGCTGGCCGGGCGAGCCCGCTCCCCTGATCACCTGGCCGGTGGTGGTGACCCGGGGGCCGGCGCCCAAGGACAACAAGGCCGACAGCTTCAACCTCGGAATCTACCGGATGCAGGTGACCGGGCGCGACACGGCGCTGATGCGCTGGCTCCGGCATCGCGGCGGGGCGCAGCAGTTCCGGCGCTGGAAGGCGGAGCGGAACGAGCCGTTCCCGGTGGCGGTCGTCATCGGCGCCGATCCGGGCGTCATCCTGGCGGCGGTGACGCCGGTGCCCGAGACCCTGTCCGAATACCAGTTCGCCGGTCTGCTGCGGGGGCGGAAGGTCGAGTTGACCGACTGCAAGACCGTGCCGCTGAAGGTTCCCGCCCAGGCGGAAATCGTGCTCGAAGGCCACGTCATGCTCGACGAGACCGGCGACGAAGGCCCCTATGGCGACCACACGGGATACTACAACGCGGTCGAGCCGTTTCCGGTCTTCCGGGTTTCCGCGATCACCCGGCGGCGGGACGCGATCTATCTGTCCACGTTCACCGGGCGCCCGCCGGACGAGCCCAGCGTGCTCGGCGAGGCCCTGAACGAGGTGTTCATTCCCCTTCTGATCCAGCAGTTCCCGGAAATCGTCGATTTCTGGCTGCCGCCGGAGGCGTGCAGCTACCGCATCGCCGTCGTGTCCATGAGGAAGGCCTATCCGGGTCACGCCAAGCGGGTGATGATGGGCGTCTGGTCGTTCCTGCGCCAGTTCATGTACACCAAGTTCGTGATCGTGGTGGATGACGACATCGACGCCCGCGACTGGAAGGACGTCATGTGGGCGGTGTCCACCCGGATGGACCCGGTCCGCGACATCACGCTGGTGGAGCGCACGCCCATCGACTATCTGGATTTCGCCTCGCCGGAGTCGGGATTGGGGGGTAAGATCGGGCTGGACGCCACCAACAAGATGCCGCCGGAAACCCATCGGGAGTGGGGAACCAAGATCCGCATGGACGACGGCATCGTCGAAACGGTCAGCCGCAGGTGGTCGGACTACGGTTTGCCGGGATCGGGCAGACCCATCTGGAAGCCTTGAGGATAAGCCGCTATGACCATTCGCCGAGGGATTTCCGTGTTGGGAGCGATGAGCCTCCTGCTGGCCGCCTGCGCCCAGCCCCCCAAGTATTCCGGCCACGACGACCCGTTCAAGTCGATGTCCCCCAAGTCGGAGCGGAAATTCTCCTCCGCCAAGCTCTGCCTTCTGCTGACGGAAAACACCAATCTCGCCATGGCTCACGTCTCCGAGGTCCATGGAATGATGGGGATGTTGGGCGCCCCCGCCAACGAATTCGATCCCAAGAGACTGGTGGCCGACCTGACCGAGACCCTGGAGACCCGTTTCCGCGAGACCGTGCGCGCTCGCTCCCTCGAAGAGGGCCGGTCCCTCGGCTGCAACGTGTCCTTGGCCCTCGATCTCAAGATCAAGGTCGGAACCATCTCGTTCCAGGACATAACCGTCGATATGACGGGCGCTCTTGCCGACGACAAGGGGGCTCGGCTCGATTCCTTCTCCGGCAAGGGAGGCGAGATGGTGCCGTTCCCGAACACCGGGCCGGGGGGGCCGTTCGCGACCGCGTGGGGCAACGCCCTCAAGGAATTCGAGACCGGTCTGGACAAGTCCCAACCCCTTGCCGCCTTCGTCGCCGGACTGCCGAAATATGCCGAGCCGGGTCCCGCCGCGGTTTCGGCCCCGGCCCCCGCCCCTGCGGTCAACATGACGGCGGTGGACATGGCGTTCTGGGACAGCGTGAAGGTGAGCAAGAATCCCGCCGACTTCCAGGCGTACCTGCAAAAGTTTCCGAACGGCAGTTTCGCCAACCTCGCGCGCACGCGCCTGGATTCCCTGGGCGAGGCCGCGCCGCCGCGTCTGACGCCCCTGGCCCTGCCGGCGGACGGCAAGATCGATTTCGGCTCCTATCACGCGCTCGTGATCGGGAACAACGACTACCGCTTCGTCACCCCGCTCGCGACGGCGGTCAACGACGCCAGGACCGTGGCGGAATTGCTGGAGAAGGACTACGGCTTCAAGGTGTCTCTTCTCCTGAACGCCACGCGCAATCAGACCCTGGACGCCTTCGACGATCTGCGCCGGACCCTGACGGATCGCGACAATCTGCTGATTTTCTACGCCGGGCACGGCTATCTGGACCATGACTCCGACCGTGGTTTCTGGATGCCCGTGGATGCCGACGGCAAACATCGGGCCAATTGGTTGTCCAATTCCGATCTGGCGGACTTCGTGCGCGCGGCCCGGGCCAAGCACGTTCTGGTCGTCGCCGATAGCTGCTACGCGGGCACGCTCACCCGCAATCTGTCGGTCCAGATGACGGGGCTGGATGCCATGTGGCGGCTGGCGCAGAAACGCGCGCGGACGGCCCTGGTCTCCGGCGGGCTGGAGCCGGTGGAGGATTCCGGCGGCGGGGGACATTCGGTCTTCGCCAAGGCGTTCCTGGACTCCCTGCGGAGCAACACCGGGGTGGTGGATACCAGCCAGATCTTCTCCTCGATGCGCCGTCAGGTGATCCTCGGCGCGCAACAGACGCCCCAATACGGCGACATCCGCCAGACCGGCCACGAGGGAGGCGATTTCATCTTCGTGCGGAAGAAGTGATTCCCCTGCGTCACAATCAAAGGCCGTCGTGCGCGGGCTTGACCCGCGCATCCACGGGCCTC
>JADGDA010000246.1 GCA_015228695.1 Alphaproteobacteria bacterium | reverse complement strand
GCCCCTTCATCGTGGACATGGTCGGGCGTATCGAGCGGAAGGAATTCGTCCGCCAGATCGTCCACGTCGCGCGCATGGCGGGGGCCAGGGTGATCGCGGTCGGGGTCGAGACCGAGCAGGAGTCCCGGGTCTGCCGCGAGGTTGGCTGCGATTTCATTCAAGGACGGCTGTTGCAGGAACCGACCCCGCGCGTCGAGGAATTACAGGACCGTTACCACGTCGAGGGCATGAGCGTGGGGAGCAACGTTTCCGCCCGCCGGGGGCGGCGGCCCCTTGACGATCAGATCGAGGTCATCGTCCCGATCCACGACGCGGAGCCGATGGACAACGTCTTCGAGCGTTTCCGCCGCGAGGGGCGCCGGTCCTTCTTCCCCGTGACCCGGAGCACGGGCGAGCCGGTCGGCCTGGTCGTCGAGGAGAAGCTCAAGGAGTACGCGTACTCCCGGTTCGGGAAGGACTTGATCTCCAACAAGATGTTCGGCCACCGTCTGATGGAGTTCGTCATCCCGTGCCCGACCGCCGACATCGGGGAAACTCCGGAAAAGGTTCTGGAAATCTTTTCCCGCTACGACAGCACCCTTGGCATTCTCATCGTCGAGAACGGCGTTTACGTCGGGTTCCTGCACGCCCACATGCTGCTGCGGATCATTCAGGAGCGGAACGTGGCCAGGGCACGCGACGAGAATCCGCTGACCCGGCTTCCCGGCAACAACGCCATCAACGAATACATCGAAAAGGCGCTGGCGGACGTTGGGGCCGAGCATAACGTGGCCTATTTCGACTTCGACAACTTCAAGCCGTTCAATGACAAGTACGGCTTCAGGCAGGGCGACCGCGCCATCATCCTTTTTTCCTTACTTCTGCGGCGGGAACTGACGCTCGGCGCCTCCTTCTGCGGTCACATCGGGGGCGACGATTTCGTCCTCGCCTTCAAGGAGACGTCGATGGACGACGCGATCAAGACGGTGGAGCGGGTCCGGGACGATTTTACCAACGGCGTGGTGGGATTCTACGACGAGGAGGCCCGGTGCTCCGGCTTCATCCTCGCCCGCGACCGCCATGGGATCGAGCGCAGTATGCCGCTTCTTTCCGTCAGCGCCGGAGTCGTCTCCCTTCCCCGGGGGCGTCCGCCCCTCGGCCTCGATCATCTGGTTTCAAGACTGGCGGGCCTGAAAAAGGCCGCGAAAGAGGATCGGCGCGGGATTTCCTGTGTCGTTCTCGATAGTTGAAGGAGGGGCGGGGAATGGAACAGAGAGAACGGGACGATCGAGGGGATATCGTGGTCCGCGTTGGCGCGCCGCCCCGTCCGGCCGACCGCTGGGCCGGCGCCGGCGAGGAGCCGATGATCGAGGATGTGATCGCCGATCCCCTGTTTCATCTTCTGCTGCGTCGGGATCGTCTCACGGTGGCGGACATCTGCGCCGTGGTGGAGGAGGGGCGGCGGTCGTTGCGGGGGCGGGGCTAGCCAGGGCCTTCTCCCATTGGCTATCGGGGGCGCGGCATGGGCATTCCGAGGGAAATCGAACGCAAGTTCCTGGTGACGGGCGGGGACGTGCCGAGGATCGGCAAGGCCCGTCACATCGTGCAGGGCTACGTCAGCAGCAATGGCGTCGCGACGGTCCGGGTCCGGGTGTGCGACGGACAGGCGAAACTCTCGATCAAGGATCGCGGTTCGCCGCCGGGTCAGGGGAGGGCGGAATTCGAATACGACATCCCGCTCGACCATGCCCTCTATCTCCTGAGGCAGGTCTGTCCGTTGCCGCCGGTGGAGAAACTGCGCTACATGATCACCTTCGGCGGGCACGAGTGGTCCGTCGATGAGTTCCTGGGCGAGAACCGGGGGTTGGTTCTGGCCGAAATCGAACTGGACAGCCGGGACGCCCCCTTCCTTGCCCCCCATTGGGTCGGAGAGGATGTGTCGTCCGACCCGCGCTATCACAATTCGTTCCTCTACCGAAATCCCTATCGTGAGTGGTGCGACGGCCCGGCCCCGGATCCTGCCCGGTGGACCGGCTCGGAGGCGGCCGCCTGACCTTTCCCGCCCGATGCGCAACCCCATTCCGCCGTGACGGCAAACGGAACGGCGGCATCCAAACTTTTTTCTTGAAAAATAGATATCGTTCTGATATCGTATTTTTGTCGATGAATGTGGAGGGTGACATGGTCACGGAGATTGATGGGGAGATGGAGCCGGAAGCCAAGGAAACGGCATCTCCGGCCCCGCGGGTGAAAAGGCCGCGGAAGAGGGCGGCGGATGCGGCGGTGACGCCCGTCGTCGCCGCTCCCCCCGTGGAGGCGGAGCCCGCCTCGCCGGATCGGAAGAAGGGGAAGAAGAAGGACAAAGGCAAGGACAAGGACAAGGACAAGAAGAAAGAAAAGAAGGGCAAGGAAGCCGTTCTGGTCCGTTTCGAGCGCGAGCAATTGGCGCGGATCGACGCCCGCGCGGCGTCCCTTGGCCTCAACCGTGCCGCTTGGCTGCGCATGACCGTGGCCCAGGTTCTGGCGAACACCTGATCCGGGTCCCGTGGCGACGTCCGAAAGGGGAAGAAGAGAATGACCCTTGATGCTGCCCGCGCGTCCGGTATCCGCCGGGGCGTGGGGGCGCCGCGCCGCTGGCAGGTGGTCGAGGGCGCAAAGGACTACTTCATCGAACGGGACGGGGTCAGGTTCGCGGGCACCCACCTGCTGGTCGACATGTGGGATGCGCACGATCTCGACGACATCGACGTGGTCGAACGCTCGTTGAGGGAGGCGGCGACGGCGGCGGGAGCGACCATCCTGCACGTCCACCTGCACCACTTCACCCCCAACGGCGGCGTTTCCGGGGTGATCGTGCTGGCCGAGTCCCACATCAGCATCCACACTTGGCCGGAACGCGGCTATGCCGCCCTGGACGTGTTCATGTGCGGAAGCTGCGATCCGCACTTGGCGATTCCCGTGCTCCGGCGCGACTTCCGCGCCGGGACCGTGCGGGTGGACGAGCGGAGGCGGGGGATGACGTCATGAACGGTTCATCCGAATAGCAGTTCCTCGCGGTCGTAGAGGCGGGCGGCCAGCCAGGTCAGAAGGACCCCGACCGCGACGTTGGCGGCGAGGGCCACCCCGATCATGTCCAGGCCGAGGTCCTCTCCGCGCAACACCCGCCCCATCAGAACGGTTTCCCCGAACACCGGAACCGCCATCAGCCACAGGCTGGGCTGCACCGGGACGAAGACCAGGGCGAGCCCGGCCATCGCCGGGACCAGGGGCAACAGGCCGAGGTAGGTCTGGGCCTCCTTGAAGCTGCGGGTGACGGCGGCGATGACGATCTGCACCGCCGTCGCCAGGATCATCATGGGCAATCCGAGCAGGAACAGCGTCAGGTGAGTGTCCCCCCCGATCTTTCCGGCTAGGCCGTAAAGGCGGGCGGCCTCGGTGTGGAAGGCGAGATGGAAGGCGAGAAGCTGCACCATCAGCGCCACCATGGTGAAGGCAAGCGCCGCCAGGAACTTGCCGAACATCAGTTCCCCCCGCCGCGCCGGGTTGGCGAGCAGCGGTTCCAGGGACCCCCGCTCCCGCTCGCCGGAGGTGCTGTCGATGGCCAGATAGACCCCGCCGATAAACACGGTGAACACCACGAACGGCGGCACCATGGACAGGAACAGGCTGGCGATCTGCCCCCGGTTGGAGACGTCGGTTCTGGAAATCCGGACCGGTTCCGCCACCGCCGGGTTCACCCGGTGGGCCGCCAGCCGCTCCCCGGCAAGGCGGTGGGCATACTCGCCGAGCATCCCACCGATCCGGG